>JANOOP010000151.1:0-22174 GCA_031421415.1 Candidatus Eiseniibacteriota bacterium | reverse complement strand
TGCGAGTTCGTGCCACGGGCGACGCGACGTTCGCCGCGGAGAGTCCGATCCCCTCGGCGTTCGGACAGTTCCTCGGCGCGATGTACGCCGGAACTCCCTATCAGCGACTCCCGCAGGGGCTCGTCTCCGCCATCGCGGAGGCCCGCCGGTCGGACCTTCTATCGCTCCATAAGCGACTCACCGTCGGCGGCAACATGACGGTCGTCTTCGTCGGCAACGTGGATGGGAAGAAGCTCCTGGCCCAGCTGGAGAAGGCGTTCGCCGCCGCCGCCCCGGGAACGGCGCTCGAGCCGGCGGGGCCCGAACCGACACCGCTGGCGGCCGACACGCTCATCGTGCAGGAGCGCCCGTGGGTGGCGCACGCCTACGTCGTCGGCTATCCGGCGCCCGGCTACAAAGACGCCGACTTCCCGGCCTTCGCCATGATCGACTCCTATCTCCGCTCGGAGGACCGGTCGCCGATCACCTACTGGATGGACACGCGAGAAGAAGCCGTGTCGCCCGGCGTGGTCTGGACGCTCTTCCCGGTGCGCGGTTCGATGTGCGTCTACTTCGGCGCGACTCCGGACAAGTTCGCGGCGGCCCGCGACACCGCCCTCGCCGTGCTCCAGCGACTTCGCACCGAACCGCTCGAGAAGGGCGAATGGACCGTTCAGCTCAAGCGGGTTCAGGACGGTTACTTCTCGAAGCAGGGAGAACCGGCGGTGCGGGCTCGAAGTCTGGGGCGCTACGCCGCTCAGGGACTTTCGCTCGACTACCCACGGCAGTTCGAGACGGCCCTTCTGAAACTGACTCCCGAGGACGTCCGCGCGGCCGCGGAGCGCTGGTTCACGTATTCCTGCCAGGTCATCCTGGGTCCTCCGCTCGCGCCCTCCGGTGACGTTAAGCAGTAGCCCCGCCGCGGGCAGTAGCCTCGCCGCGGGCCGTGTCGTGAACCGCGGCCGCGACGGAATCCGCGCCCATGCTTAGCAATCCGACCGAGCTCTTGCTGCTGATCCCGCCGATCCTCTTCGCGCTCACCGTGCACGAATGGAGTCACGGGTACCTCGCTTTGCGTCTGGGGGATCCCACGGCGCGCTTGCTCGGCCGGCTCACGCTAAATCCGCTCGCCCATCTCGATCCGCTGGGGACGATTCTGATTTTCGTGGCCGGCTTCGGCTGGGCGAAGCCGATCCCGGTGGACGATCGATACCTGCAGCATCCGCGCCGCGACATGATGTGGATCGCGCTGGCGGGTCCGGTATCGAATGTCGTGCTGGCGATCGCCTTCGGGACGCTTCTGCGCCTGCTTCCCCTGGAGGCGGTTCAAGCGGGCGGCCCCGCGGGCCGGGCCATGGTTTACATGATCGCGAAGAGCGTGCAACTGAACCTCCTTCTTGCGGCCTTCAACATGATTCCGATCTTCCCGCTCGACGGCTCCCGGGTTTTGACCGGGCTTCTGCCCGCCGCGCAGGCCGCGAAGTTCCGCGCGTTCGACGCCTACGGTCCGATGCTTCTCCTGGGGCTCGTGTTACTCGGTTCCTTGGGTGGCGTCAGCGTCATCGGAATGCTCATATCCCCGTTCGTTCGAATCGTGGGCAGCTTCGTGACGGGAGGAATCCTGTGAGCGGCGCCGGAGCGAAGCGGCCGCGCGTCCTCTCGGGGATGCGGCCGACCGGGCGGCTCCATCTGGGGAACTACCTCGGGGCGCTCCAGAACTGGGTCTCCATGCAGCAGCAGTGCGAGTCGTTCTTCATGGTGGCCGACTGGCACGCGCTGACGACCGACCACGAGCACACCGACCAGATCGCGCCGAACACGCACGAAATGGTGATCGACTGGCTGGCGGCCGGCATCGACCCGGAGAAGAGCCCCGTCTTCATCCAGTCGCACGTCAAGGAACACGCCGAACTCCACCTCCTTTTCTCCATGCTCGTGACCGTCAGCCGCCTGGAGCGGAATCCGACGGTGAAGGAGCAGGTCCGCGATCTCGAACTGGAGGATAGGGTCACCTACGGGCACCTCGGTTACCCCGTGCTACAGGCCGCCGACATCCTCCTGTACCGGGCGACGCTCGTTCCGGTGGGCGAGGATCAGGTGCCGCACGTCGAGTTGACACGGGAGATCGCGCGGCGCTTCAATGCGCTCTACGGGGAAGTCTTCCCGGTTCCGGATCCGAAGTTGACGCACTTTCCGCGACTCCCGGGGCTGGACGGGCGACGGATGAGCAAGTCGCTCGGAAATACGATCCTGCTCGCCGACTCGCCCCAGGAGATCGAGGCGAAGGTCCGGACCGCCTACACCGACCCGAAAAAACTTAGGAAGGACGATCCGGGAAATCCGGACGGATGCGTCGTCTTCGCGTATCATCGGGCCTTCCACCCGGCGGGGGCCGCGCAGATCGAGCGCGACTGCCGGGCCGGCGCGATCGGATGCGTCGCGGACAAGCGGGATCTGGCCGGAATCGTGGCCCGTTCGCTGGAGCCGATCCGCGAGAAGCGGAAGGAGCTGGAGGCGCACCCCGAGCGGGTGCGCGAGGCGCTGCGCTACGGGGAAGAGAAGGCGCGCGCCATGGCGGAGGAGACGATGCGGCAAGTCCGGGAGGCGATGAAACTGGGATGAACGACGAGCGCCACGACAATCCCGTGACGAAAACCGCGACCGAGCCCGCGGCGGTTCCCACGCCTGCCGACGTCTTGCGCGGCGCGGGTACGGCAGCCCCGGGGAACCGCGGGAGCGACGGCGACGCGTCAGCCCCGGCGAGCGCCGCGATCCGGGTCAACCTGCCCGCGTTCGAGGGACCGCTCGATCTCCTCCTGCACTTGATCCAGCAAGACGAGATCGACATCACCGACATCCCGATCTCGAAGATCACGAAGCAGTACCTCGAGATGCTCGACCTCATGCGGGAACTCGATCTGGAAGTCGCGGGCGAGTTCCTGGTGATGGCCGCCACGCTCATGCGAATCAAGGCGCGGATGCTCCTTCCTCCGATCATCGAGGAGCAGGAGGAGCTCGATCCGCGCGAGACCTTGGTTCGCCAACTCTTAGAATACCGCCGCTTCAAGGACGCCGCGAAGGACCTGGAGCGGCTGGAGGCCGATCGCCGCCTCCGGTTCGAGCGCGGGGCTCCGGCGCAGCTGGAAGACCCCGAGGCGAGCGAGCTCCTTCCGGTCAGCCTCTTCCGGCTGCTGGAGGCGCTGAAGGGAGCCCTGGCGCGCCAGGTTCCTTCGGTCGTTCACACGATCAACGCGGAGCCGATGCGGATCGACGAAGCGATGTCGCTCCTGCGCGAAAACTTGAAGACGCGCGGCCGGCTCCTCTTCGCCGAGATGCTCGACCTCTTCGTGACGCGAATCGAAAAGATCACGGCGTTCCTCGGACTGCTGGAGCTCCTCAAGCTGGGCGACGTGCGCGCGGCGCAAGAGGACCTCTTCGGGCCGATCTACCTGGAATTCCTGCCGGCGACGCCGGCGATCGAGGAGTAGCCGATGCCGAACCCCAAGCAGATTATCGAGTCGCTGCTCTTCGCCAGCGATGCGCCGATCGGTCTCGCGACGCTCGTGGAGGTCATGGCGGGCCCGGACAAGGAGGAGATCCGGACGCTCCTCGACGAGATGGCCATCGAGTTCGAGGAAGCGCAGCGCGGCGTCGCGCTGGTGGAGATCGCCGGCGGCTATCAGCTTCTCTCGCGCAAGGAATGCGCGCCCTGGATCGAGAAGATGCTCCGCACGCGGCGGAAGGTTCGGCTCTCGCGGGCCGGGCTGGAGACGCTCGCCATCGTCGCCTACAAGCAGCCGATCACGAAGACCGAGATCGACGGAATTCGCGGCGTCGACTCGAGCGGTTCGCTCCACACGCTTCTCGAGCGAAATCTCGTCCTGATCGCGGGCCGCTCGAAGGCGGTAGGCCGGCCGCTCCTCTACGCGACGTCGCAGGAATTCTTCCAGTACATGGGGATCAACGATCTCTCCGATCTCCCGGAATTGAAGGAGCTGGGAAGCGTGCTCGAGGAGCGCGAGCGGGCCCAGATGGAACTCGCCGACGAGGACGCGGCCCCGACGCCAGTCGAGGCGGGCGTTCCCGAGGGTGCGGCTTAACCTCTTCCTCGCGCGGGCCGGTCGCGGATCGCGGCGCGAGGCGGACGAGTGGATCCGAGAGGGCCGCGTCCAGGTCAACGGCGTCACGCCACAGGGCTTCGGCGAGCCGGTCGATGTCACGCGCGACCGGGTCACCCTCGACGGGCATCTCGTCCAGCTTCCCGACGCCTCCCGCTACCTCGCCTATCACAAGCCGCCCGAGACGCTCGTCAGCCGCCGCTCGCAGGGCGGGAAGCCGACGATCTATCAGCGACTTGGTTCCAGGGCCCAGGGCCTCCACGCCATCGGCCGACTCGACTACGATTCCGAAGGCCTCCTCCTGCTGACCGACGACGGCACGCTGGCGGAGGCGATTCTTCACCCGCGCTCCGAGGTCCTTCGCCGCTATCGCGTCTGGGTGACGCCCGTGCCCGATCCCGACCGCATGCGCCGTCTGGCGGCGGGGACCGTTGTGGAAGGGGTCGCCGTTGCGCCCGAGACGGTGTTGCTCGAGGGCGTCGAGAGAGGGCTTGGCGTCCTTCGAATCGATCTGAGGGAGGGGAAGAAGCGGGAGATCCGCGAATTTGCCAGGAGCGCCGGGCTCAACGTCCGCCGGCTTCTCCGGATCACCTTCGGGCCGGTCCACCTCGGAATCCTGAGGCGCGGCGCCATCCGGGCTCTCACCTCCGCCGAGCTCGGCGCGCTCCGGGAGCTGGCGGTACCGCGCGGGGCACGCTTTCCGCGCCGAGGCGCGCGGTGATAGACTGTAGCCGGGCCGCGGTGTCCCATCGCGGAAGGACGACCGAATGAGTGTGCGCGTGAGCGATAGCGTCCGCCCTGAGATCCGATCCCTTCAGCCCTACGTGCCGGGGAAGCCGGTGGAAGAGCTGGAGCGCGAGCTCGGGATCTCCGGCGCGGTGAAACTTGCCTCCAACGAAAATCCGCTCGGGCCGTCGCCGATGGCGATCGCCGCGATGCACACCGCCATTCATGGCGTGAATCGCTATCCCGACGGCGGCTCGTTCTACCTCCGCGAATCGCTCGCTTCCTTCTCGAACATGCCGTTCGAGCAGATCGCTGTCGGCTCCGGCTCCAACGATCTCATCGACGTCCTCTGCCGTATCCATCTCGGGCCGGGGGACGAGGCGATCATGTCGAACCCCGCGTTCGTCATGTTCGCGGTGGCGGTGAACGTTTCCGGCGGAACCCTGGTCCGGGTGCCGGGCAAGGCGCTCTTCCACGATCCCGACGCGATGCTGGCCGCCATCAACGACCGCACCCGGCTCGTCTACTTCTCCAATCCCGACAATCCCACCGGCACGATCGTTCGCCGTCGCGCCATGGACGACTACTTCCGGCGCGTTCCGGCGCACGTCACCACGATTCTCGACGAGGCCTACTTCGAGTACGTGGAAGACCCCGACTATCCGAACGGGCTCGACTACCTTCGTCGCGGTCACCGCGTCGCGGTGCTCCGCACGTTCTCGAAGATCTACGCGCTGGCGGGGCTCCGTGTCGGCTACGGATTCTTCCCGGTCGATCTGGCGGGGCTCGTTCACCGGGTGCGGCTGCCGTTCAATGTTACGAGCGTCGCCCAGGCGGCGGCGCGGGCCAGTCTGGAAGATCCGGAGCAGGTGCCCAGGAGCCGGGAGCTGGTGCGCGAGGGCCTCGCACTTTTTCAGAGGGAACTTCCCGCGTTGGGAATCGAACTGACCCCCTCGTGGGCCAATTTCGTTCTCGCGCGCTTCCGGGGCTCGGCCATCGAAGCCGGACGCTCGCTGGAACGGCATGGGATCATCATTCGGCCGATGACTTCCTTCGGCCTCCCGTCGGAGTACGCGCGCATCAGCATCGGCTCGCGCCTCGAGAACGAACGGCTGATCGAAGCGCTACACCGGATTGCGTGAGCCGAGCGACCGTCCGTCCCGGCCGACCGTTGCGCGGCGAGGCCTCGCTGCCGGGCGACAAATCGATCACGCAGCGGGCCATCCTCCTCGGCGCGCTGGCCCCGGGAACCACGATCGTTCGAGGCGCGAATCCCGGAGCCGACGCCGCCGCGGCGCTCGGCATCGCCCGCGCGCTCGGCACGGTCGTCCGTTGCGGGAGTGCGGGGGAGATCGTCCTGCGGGGCGGCACGTTCCGCGAGCCGGAGCGGGTCCTCGACGCGCGAAACTCCGGGACGGCGCTCCGGCTCTCGACGGGTCTGCTGGCGGCTCAGCCGTTCCTCTCCATCCTCACCGGCGACGCCTCGCTCCGGCGCCGCCCGGTCGACCGCGTCCTCCTACCGCTCCGGCTTCTGGGCGCCGATCTCTCCGCGCGGGGCGGCGATCGCCTGGCCCCGGTCGTCGTGCGAGGGCGCCCTCTCCGCGGGACCGAAGTCGATACCGGGCTGCCCAGCGCTCAGGTGAAGAGCGCCCTCCTCCTGGCGGCGCTTCAGGCCGAGGGGACGACGGTGGTGCGCGAGCCCGCCGAGACGCGCGACCACACCGAGCGGATGCTCCCGCTCTTCGGCGTTCCCATTCGCCGGGACGGGCTCGCCGTCTCCGTGACCGGCGGCGGGCCGCTCCATGGAACGGAGATCGACGTTCCGGGCGACGCGTCGGCCGCCGCCTTCCTCGCCGCCGCCGCCGCGATCGTGCCGGGGTCGGACGTCTTGCTCCGAGGAGTGGGGGTGAACCCGACGCGGCGCGCCTTCTTCGATCTTCTCGTGCGCGCGGGGGCCGACGTCACGATGCACGACGCGAGGGACGCGGGCCACGAACCGGTGGCCGACCTCCGCATCCGCCACCGAACGCTTCGACCGCTCGAGATCGGCGCCGCGGAAATTCCCGGTCTCATCGACGAGTTGCCGCTGGTCGCGATCCTCGCGGCCTTCGCGCGCGGCGTCTCCACCGTGCGGGGGGCGCGCGAACTTCGCGTGAAGGAGTCCGATCGGATCGCCTCCGTCGCGGCGGCCCTGCGCGCCATCGGCGGCGCCATCGAGGAGCGGGAAGACGGGTGGAGCATCGAGGGAGCCGGGCGCCTCCGCGGTGGAAGCGTGGAGACGCGCGGCGACCATCGGATTGCCATGGCATTCCTGGTAGCGGGACTTCGGGCGGCGGAAGGGGTCACGGTCGACGACGCGGCCCCGGCCGCGGTATCGGATCCGGGATTCCTCGCGCGGCTCAGGAAGCTGGCGCGATGAAGCCGTTCGTCTTCGCCATCGACGGACCCGCGGGGGCGGGAAAGAGCGTCACGGCACGCGCCGTGGCCGAGCGCCTCGGCCTCCGCCACGTCGACTCGGGAGCCATGTACCGCGCCGTCGGGTGGCTGGCGCGCTCGAGGGGGGTCGCGCTCGACGACGAGCGCGCGATCCTGTCGCTCCTCGACCGCGTGCGGCTGGAGGCGGCGCCCGACGGACTCCGGGCCGACGGGGAACTTGTGGAGCCCCACATCCGGAGCGCGGAGGCGGGGGAAGCGGCCTCGCTCGTCGCGCTCCACCAGAGGCTTCGCGGACGGCTGGTGAACCTCCAGCGCTCGCTGGCGGCGCCTCCCGGTCTGGTCATGGAGGGACGGGACATCGGGACGGTCGTCTTCCCGAAGGCAAATCTGAAAATCTTCCTCACGGCCAGCGTGGAGGCGAGGGCCCGGCGCCGGCACGGAGAGTTGGAGGCGCGCGGCGAGGCGGCCGACCTGCCCGCCATCGAGGCGATGATTCGGGACCGCGATCGCCGCGACGAGGAGCGGGCGGCGAGTCCCCTCGTGGCGGCCCCCGACGCGATCCCGATGGACACGACCGCGCTAAGCCTGGAGCAGCAGATCGACCTGGCCACCCACTGGGCCAGGCTGGGAATGTCGGGGCCGGGGAAGATGACGGCCATCTTCCGATTCGGCCACGACCTCGCCCACTGGTTCGGAGTCCTGGGACTTCGCTTTCGAATCGAGGGGCTGGAGCACCTTCCACGCTCCGGTCCCCTGATCGTGGCCAGCAACCACATTTCGTTCTGGGATCCCCCCCTGGTGGGGTCGTCGATTCCCCGGGTGATTCACTTCGTGGCGAAGGCCGAACTCTTCGAGAATCGCCTACTCGGATGGCTTATTAGCAGGTATAATGCCATCCCCATTCATCGGGGAGCCAAAGCCCGCGGTGGGCTTCGTGGTGCGGAGGACGTTCTGGCCAAAGGCGGAGCCGTTCTGATCTTTCCCGAGGGAACCCGGAGCAGTACTTCCACGTTTCTCCTGGCCAAGCCTGGAGTTACGCGGCTGGCGGCGCTGACCCGTTCGCCGATCGTCCCGGTCCGGATCTCCGGTTCGCGCCAGATTCGCCGCTCGATGCTAAGGCAGGAATTGGTGCGGATCGCGTTCGGCGCGCCGATGATGCCCCCCATGGGCCAGGAAGTGACGAACGAAGGCGGACGAGCGTTCGCGAGGCGCGTCATGGACGCGATCGGGGCGCTGTGACGAGGAGACGGAGACGAGCGATCCCATGGATGTGATCGTGGCCGACAACGCGGGCTTCTGCTTCGGCGTGAAGCGCGCCATCAAGATGGCAAACGAGACGCTGGATCAGGCGTCGGGCGCCGTGCAGGCGCTCGGACCTCTGATCCACAATCCCCAGGTCGTCGCGGCGTTCCAGCGGCGCGGATTACAAGTAGCCGGCTCGCTGGAGGAACTCGCGACCGGGGCGACGATCGTCATCCGGTCGCACGGAGTCGGTCCCGAGGTGAAGAAGGGGGCCGAGGAGAAGGGTCTGCGGGTCGTCGACACGACCTGTCCCTTCGTGACGAAGGCGCAGGAGTACGCGGGGCGGCTGATCGCCGACGGCTACAAGGTCGTCGTGATCGGCGACGCGCACCACCCCGAGGTGGTAGGCATCGTGGCCCATACGAGCGGTAAGGCGATCGTGCTCGACACGATCGCCGAGGCCGAGGCGCTGAAGTTCATTCCCCGGATGGGCGTCGTGTTCCAGACGACGCATTCGATCATGCACGTGCAGGAAGTCGTCGGCGCGCTGCTGAAGCGGGGAAAGGAAGTTCGCGTCTTCAACACGCTCTGCGGCGCCACGACGGCGATGCAGAAGACGGCTGTGGAGCTGGCGCCCGAGGTCGACGCGATGGTGATCGTCGGCGGACGTCAGAGCGCGAATACCGCGCAGCTCGCGGAGGTTTGCCGCAAGGTGAATCCCCGCGTGCTCATGATCGAGTCCGCCGCGGAGCTCACGACCGAGTGGTTTTCGGGCGTTCGCCGCGTCGGCGTGTCGGCCGGCGCCTCGACGCCGGATGAAGTGATCGCGGAGGTCGTCGACCGGCTCACGCAGATGGAGCCCGTTCCGATCCCCGCCTGACGACGGCAGCACCGGTCCGCGACGCGGGCCATATTTCATAGAAGCAGGAGGCATTACAACGAAATGGTAAGACGGCACGACGAGGAACCCGACATTCGAGACGACGCGGGCGACGATGCGGATACCGAGGCGAAGCCCCGGAAGCGCCGCACAACGACCCGATTCGTCAATCAGGACGAGGAAGATGTCGAGAGTGGCATGGCGGTCGCCACGCTCGAGCCCGGCGAGGAACCGAGCGCCATGGGGCAGTGGCTGCTGCTGTACGAGCAGTCGATGCAGGATCTCGAAGAAGGTGAGATCGTCCGAGGCCGCGTCCTCAAGATCGACGACAAGGAAGTAACGGTAGACGTCGGATTCAAGTCCGAGGGCGTCATTCCGGTCGAGGAATTCCCCGACCTGGAAGGCGTGAAGGTCGGCGACGAGATCGAGGTCTTCCTCGAGAAGACCGAGAATCAGGACGGCTTGGTCGTCCTCTCGAAGCAGCGCGCCGACTTCGTGAAGGTCTGGGACCGCGTGAAGAGCGCGGCCGACAAGGGCGAGCTCGTCGAGGGCCGCCTGGTGCGCAAGATCAAGGGCGGCGTGGTCGTCGATCTCTACGGCGTGGAGGCCTTCCTCCCCGGCTCGCAGATCGCGCTCCGCCAGGTCCAGAACGTGGACGCCCTCATCAATCAGTCGATGGACTTCAAGATCATCAAGCTCAACAAGCGGCGCCGGAACATCGTGGTGTCGCGCCGGTCGGTTCTGGAAGAGCATCGCGCCAAGCAGAAGAGCGAGATCATCCAGGAGCTGGCGAAGGATCAGATTCGCGAGGGCCAGGTGAAGAACATCACCGACTTCGGCGCCTTCGTGGACCTCGGCGGCATCGACGGACTCCTCCACATCACCGACATGTCGTGGGGCCGCGTCAGCCATCCCTCCGAGCTGGTCTCCATCGGCGAGAAGATCAAGGTGAAGGTCCTCTCGTTCGATCCCGAGAAGGAGCGCATCTCCCTCGGCATGAAGCAGCTCACCCCGTACCCGTGGGAAGACGTCGACAAGCGTTACACCGTCACGCAGCGGGTCAAGGGGCGCGTCGTCAGCATCACCGATTATGGCGCGTTCGTGGAGCTGGAGAAGGGGATCGAGGGACTCATCCATATCTCCGAGATGTCCTGGACGCGGCATGTCCGCCATCCGTCCAAGGTCGTTGCCATCGGGGACGAAGTCGAAACGATGGTCCTGAAGATCGACAAGGAGAACGAGAAGATCTCCCTCGGTCTCAAGCAGATCGAGCCCGATCCGTGGCTCACGCTCGACAACCGGTTCCCGATCGGCACGAAGCTCCAGGGAAAGGTCCGGAATCTCACGAACTTCGGCGCCTTCGTGGAAATCGAGGAAGGGATCGACGGTCTCGTCCACATCAGCGACATGTCGTGGACACGCCGCGTCTCCCATCCGAGCGAAATCTTGAAGAAGGGGGACAAGATCGACGTGGTCGTCCTGGCGATCGACAAGGACGCGCGCCGCATCTCCCTTGGCCTCAAGCAGGTCTCGGACGATCCGTGGCCGACCCTCGCGGAGCGCTACCTTCCCGACATGCTGGTGAAGGGGAAAGTCGTCCGACTCCTCGATCGCGGCGCGATCGTCGATTTGGAAGACGGCATCGAGGGCTTCATTCCGCTCTCGCAACTCGGCATCGAGGGGTTGAGGAAGCCGGCCGACAGCTTCAAGCCGGCCGATGAACTCGACCTGAAGGTGACCCGCGTGGACGCGCAGGCGCACCGCATCATCCTGAGCGCGCGGGCCTGGCTCGCCGATCAGGACCGCGGCACGCAGGAATCGTTCGCCGAGCAGTACAAGCCGAATCCCTCGGCGGAGGAAACTCCGTCCGAGAGTTCGTCGGAGACGCCGTCGGAGACTCCACCCGAGACTCCGTCGGACGTCGTGGCTGCGGACGTGGGCGAGGACATCGAGCCCGCGTAACGCCTCCGCGATCGAGTCAGGAACACCGCCCGAGGGGTGCCGGCCGGCCCCTCGGGTTTCTTTTTGTGCCCCCGCCTTTCGGCTGAACCCACCCCGGGGGCGCCCCTGCCGGTTGACCCACTCCACAAGGGTGTCTATTCTCGCCCTCTACCGGTCGAACGCCCCACGGCCTGGGAGGTATGGTCCATGTGGTTTCTGCGCAATGTCATTTGGCTCGCCGTGCTCTGCCTGGTCTTCTGGTTTTCCTATCTCAACTGGGACCAGCGGGTGATGCTTCTTACCCTGCCGGGCGGGTTCGTCTTCCGGGATCTCCACCTGGTGGCCGCGATGTTCGGCGCCTTCGTCTCTGGAATGGTCGCGACGCTGCTGGCGAATCTGATTCATGTGATCCGGATCCACGCCGATCGCGCCCGGGCCGCCCGGGAGAATCAGGACCTGCGTCACGAGCTGAGCCAGCTCCGGAACCTTCCGATCGAGGATCTTCCGGTGGGCGAGGGGCGCGAGCCGCGCTGATGCCGCCACTTCTCGCTCTCCTGGCCGTGACGGGGTTCCTGGGCGCGATCGGGTATGCCGCCTGGATCCTCTCGCGCGACGCTGCGGCCCCCAAGGCGATTCCGGACCCTCCGTACGAGCGAGCCCTCGGAGCGCTCCTGAACGGAGACCGTGACGAGGCGATCCGCGCGCTCCTGGAGGCGGTGCGGCAGGACAGCGGCAACGTAGATGCCTACATTCACTTGGGAAATCTTCTTCGAGAAAAAGGCGAGGCGGAGCGGGCCTATCGCCTCCATCGCGAGTTGACGGTGCGCGCGGGGCACGGACCCTCCCGGGCACGCCTGATCCGGGAGGCGCTGGTGCTCGATCTCGTGGCTCTCGGGCGGACGGGTGAAGCCGTGGAGGAGGCCCGGACCCTCCGCCAGTCCGAACGGAAGAGCGGGCATTCGCTTCGGGTGATCCTCAAGGCCTACGAAGCGGCCGGGGAATGGGAGCGGGCGTACGAAATTCGCGGCGAGATGCTGAAGCAGAACGGGGAACGGGAGTCGGGCGCGCTGGCTCGCTATCGGGCCGCGATCGGCGAGATCGCCCTTCGAGGCGGATCGAGCGAGGAGGCGAAGCGGCACTTCAAGGCAGCGCTCAAGCTGGAGCGCGACCAGCCCGTCGCCCTTCTGAGGTTGGGGGACATCTACTACGAGACCGGCCACGCCGAGCGCGCCATCCTCCTCTGGAAGGGGCTCGCCTCCGCCCACCCGGAGCGGGCCCATCTCGTTCTCGAGCGCCTGGAGGTCTCCGCCTTCGAGCGGGGCCGATTTTCGGAAATGGAGCAGACGTACGAGGAGCTCTTGGGCCACAATCCCCGCGACGTGAGGGTCCATCTCGCCCTCGCGCGTCTCCACATCAAACGGGGGGCACTCGACGAAGCGGCGCGGACGTTGCGCGGCGCGCTCGAAATCGCTCCCGAGTCCGCGTCGGCGAGGCTCCTGATGGTTCAGGTGCATCGGCAGCGCGGCGACCTGCAGTGCGCGCTCGACGAGGTCGAGACAGCACTGCGCGGCCTCGCCGATGGGGCCGTCACCGCGTGCGGCCGCTGCGGCCGCCCTTTCGAGGAGTACTGGTCCCGGTGCCCCGACTGTCTCGCCTGGATTCCCCTGCCCGTCGCATGATTCGTTTCACGGTCCTCCTTTCGCTCCTCGCCAGTCTCGTCCCGCCCTCGGCATACGCCGCGCCGGAGGGAACGGCGGCCTCGTCGAGGGAGGAGAAGAAGGATCGCCCGCTGCGCGTCCAGCCGCGCGCCACGCGCACGGCGAAAGAGGAGGCCCCGGAACGCGCGGTCGAACCGGTGACGAAAGCGAAGTCGCGGACGCGGCGCCCCACCGGCGCGGGAGAGACGCGCCTCTCGGGCGAGAAGGCGGACGACGCGGCCTACCTGGGAGCGACCCTGACGGAGGAGGGGCTGAAGCAGGCGGAGGCTTTCAGCGCGTATCTGAAGGAATTCGCCCGCGGCCGCCATCGCCGCGAGGCAACGCTCTCCCTGGCCCGGCTCCACTATGTCCAGGGCGACTATTCCGAGGCCGACCGGCTCCTGGCCATCTTCTCCCCGGGCGTCGAGAAGGACCGGACGGGCCGTCAGGGACTCGTGCTTCGCGGCCTCTCGCAACTGGCGAGGGGCGATGCCGCCGGAGCGCTTCAGTTCTTCGCCTCGAGCGAGCGGGACGTGAAGGGAAGCGCGGAGGAAGAGGCCTACTACTTCGCCACCGCGCAGGCGGGACTCCGCGCCGGCAAGGCGCCGGCCGCGATCGAGGCGCTCCGCGTGCTGCTGGACCGCCACGCGCAGGGGGGGTACGCGCCGCAGGCGCTCTACGCGATGGGCATGGCGCTCGAGCAGAGCGGCCGCGCGTCCGACGCGACGAACGTCTTCCGGCAGGTGGCGCAGCGATTTCCCGATTCCTACGAGGCGACACGCGTGCGAGACCGCGGCATCCGTCCGGGCGCGACCGTGCCGAGCGGACTTCCGATCGGAGGCGGCTACGCGCTCCAGATCGGCGCCTTCTCGCGCCGCGACCTGGCGGACGCCCTGGCGCGCGACCTGAGGCTCGCGAACGTCCCCGAAGTCTCGGTGAAGCAGGGAAGCGAGACGCCGCCGCTCTTTCGCGTCAGGGCCGGAGCCTTCGCCTCGCGCGACGAGGCGCGCGCGCTCGGCGAGCGGCTTCGCCGTGAACGGGGATTCTCCTTCACCGTCGTGCCGCACTAGGAGTGACGTTGGAAACGACACCCATGCTGGAGCAGTACCGGCGGCTCAAGGCCGAACATCCCGGGAGCATCCTCTTCTTCCGGATGGGCGACTTCTACGAGACGTTCGGCGAGGACGCCCTCGTCGCCTCCCGGGTCCTCGGCATCGCGCTCACCTCGCGCGACAAGAAACGCGACCCGACGCCGCTGGCCGGCGTGCCGCACCACGCGGTCGAGGGCTACCTGCGAAAGCTGGTCAACCACGGCTACTCCGTCGCGATCGCCGAGCAGATGGAGCCGGCGGAGCAGGCGAAGGGGCTCGTGGAGCGTCAGGTGATCGAGGTTGTGACACCGGGGACGGTGACGCGCCTCGGCCTTCTCGAGGCGACCGAGAGCAACTACATCGCGGCGCTCCTCCCGGAGGGCGATTCCGAGGGGCGCTGGGGCGTGGCCATCGCGGAAATCTCGACCGGCGAGTTCCGCCTGGGCGACGTGGAGCCGGGCGACCTGCCGCGACTGGCGCTGGAGTATCCGGCGCGGGAAGTGCTGCTGCCCGAGCCGGCCTCGCGCGGAGGAAATGGCGCGGCGAGCGGCGCGGGAACCGATGGCGCGACGGCCGCGGCCCCGTTTCCGGGCGCCTGCGTCACGCGGATTCCGGCCTCGCGCTTCGACCCTGCCATGGGCCGCGCGACGCTCGAGAAGAAGTTCGAGGTTCGCCGGCTCGACGCGTTCGGGCTCCGCGACGTGCGGGGTGGCTTCGGCGCGGCCGGCGCGCTCCTCGACTACCTGCGATCGCTGAAGAAATCGGACCTCCCGCAGATCCGCGACGCCCGCCCGCTTCGGGAAGGGGCGCCGCTGGTCACCGACGAGGTGACGCTCCGAAATCTGGAAGTCCTGGAATCGTCGGCGGGCCCGGAGCACACGCTCCTCGCGCTTCTGGATCACACCGAGACCGCCATGGGGGCGCGCGCGCTTCGAGCGCTCCTGCGCGCCCCGGCCAGCGACCGCGAGCTCCTGGAGCGGCGCCTCGACCGCACGGCCTGCCTCGCCGCCTCGTCGCCACTTCGCTCGGAGATCGGCGACCGCCTCCATCGCCTTCCCGATCTCGAGCGCGCCCTCGGCCTCCTGGGGAGCGGCCGCGCCTCCCCGCGCGACCTGGGCGTCGTACGCGACGCGCTCCGCCGGCTGCCCGCGCTCCGTCTCTCCCTGGAGGGACGGCGCGATCCGGTGCTCGGCGCCTGGGCCGCCGGGCTGCCGGATCTCTCCGCGCTGACCGCCGCGCTCGAGGCCGCGCTCGTGGAGGAGCTCCCGCTTTCGGCGACGCAGGGTGGAATCGTCCGCGAGGGCTACGACGAGGAACTCGACCGGTTCCGGCGCGACGCCGGCGATGCGCGTGCGCTGGTCCTGGCGCTCGAGGCCTCGGAGCGGGAACGAACCGGAATCCCGAATCTCAAAGTCGGCTACAACCGCGTCTTCGGGTACTACATCGAGATCACCAAGTCGCAGCTCGGCCGCGCCCCCGCGGACTACATCCGGAAGCAGACGCTGACCGGCGCGGAGCGTTACGCGACGCCGGAGCTGAGGCGCATGGAGGAGCGGATCGAATCGGCCAGCGTGGAGTCGTCACGGCTGGAAGCCGCGCACTTCCAGCGGCTCCGCGATCTGGCGACGGCGTCGATGGGCGACCTGGCGGCGGCGGCGCGCGTGGTGGCGGAGATCGACGTCTTCCGCGCGCTCGCGGAGACGGCGGCGCGCGAGCGCTGGACGCGGCCCACCCTGACCGACGATCGCACGCTTGTCCTCAAGCGCGCGCGCCACCCCATGGTGGAGCGGGCGCTCGGGCTCGGCGCGTTCGTGCCGAACGATCTGGCGCTCGATCCGGAGCGGGAACAGGTCTGGCTCATCACCGGCCCGAACATGGGTGGAAAGTCGACCTTTCTGCGCCAGGTCGGGCTCACGGTCTATCTGGCCCAGGTCGGCTCGTTCGTGCCGTGCGAGGAGGCGGTCGTCGGGCTGGTGGACCGGATCTTCACCCGCGTCGGCGCCTCCGACCAGATCGCGCGCGGCGCCTCGACCTTCTTCGTGGAGATGGAGGAGACGGCGACGATCCTCCGCCAGTCCACGGCGCGGAGCCTGGTGCTGCTGGACGAGGTGGGCCGCGGGACGAGCACGTACGACGGCCTGAGCCTCGCGTGGGCGATCACGGAGGCGCTCCACGAGCGCGCCGGCGGGGGGCCGCGGACGCTCTTCGCGACGCACTATCACGAGCTGACGGATCTGGAGCGAACCCTTCCGCGACTTCGGAACCGGACCGTCCGCGTCTCGGAGGAAAATGGCACGATCGTCTTCCTCCACGAGATCGCGGCGGGGAAGGCCGACCGTTCGTACGGCATCCACGTGGCGCAACTCGCGGGAGTGCCCGAGGCGGTGCTGGAGCGAGCCCGCGAGATCCTGGGCAGGCTGGAAGCGGAACACGCCGCGGGGCCGGGCCCCGACCCCGATCTCGATCTCGACCGCGCCGCGCTGCTCGCGCCGTCATCCGAGGCCCGCGTGACGCGGGACGAGCGCGACGCGCTACTCGACGACGTGGCCGAGGCCGCCGTCGAATCGATGACGCCCCTCGACGCGCTCAACACGCTGGCGCTCTGGCGCGGCCGCGCTCGTGGCGCGCGGCGGGCAGGCGCGCGGCAGGCACGTTGACCTGGCCCGCGGCGCCGCGTATCCTCTGCCACCACGAATGAACGTCCACCTGAATTTCCTCGTCGCGCGAGCGCTTCTCCTGGCCGCGCTTCTGTCCGCGCTCGCACCGCCGAGTCGCGCCCCAGCAGCCGACCGCCGTGGCGGCGTCTCCATCCTTCCCGTCGATTCCGTCCGCGCCGGCATGGTCGGCATCGGATACACCGTATTCCAGGGGACCCGCATCGACACCTTCAGCGTGTCGATCGTCGGCGTCCTCAAGTCCTACCGGCCGCGCGGATCGCTGATCATGGCCCGCGCCATGAACCCCTTTCTGGAAAAGACCGGCATCATCGCCGGGATGAGCGGCAGCCCGATCTACGTGAACGGCCGGTTGATCGGCGCGCTCTCGTACACCTGGGGTTTCCTGAAGGAGCCGCTGGCCGGAATCACGCCGATCGAGGAGATGCTCGACATCCTCCCGGGTCCGTCCGGGCGCCCCCCGAATGCCGACTCCGACGATAAACGCCTGGGGAGCGCGGAAGGCGCCGGCGCAGGCGAAGGCGCTGGCGAAGGCGCCGGCCGCCCCATGCTCGGCGGCGCGCCCTCCGAAGGCCCGCTGGCCGACGCGATGCGTCCCATCGGGACTCCGGTGGTCCTCTCGGGATTCACGCCCGAGGCGCTCCGCTTTCTCGACCCCCTCCTCCGCGATCGCGGAATGATCGCGGTCCCGGGGGGCGCTCCCACGAGCAGCGGCTCGTGCGACTCCCTCGTTCCCGGCTCCGCCGTCGGCGTGCTGCTCGTCCGGGGAGACTGGAACGCCGCCGCCATCGGGACCGTGACCTATCGGGACGGCGACCGGATTCTTGGGTTCGGCCACCCCTTCACGTCGATGGGGTGGGTCGATTTCCCGATGACGACCGCCGAGATCAACACGGTGAAGTCGAGCAACCAGATCTCGAACAAGGTCGGCGCGGCGGCCCGCTCCTGCGGCACGTTGATCGCCGACCGGATGGCGGGGATCGCGGGCGACGTCGGTGCGGTGCCCGCGATGATCCCCGTGCGCGTCGACATTCGCGGCGCGGGGGGACGCGAGCAGCGCTTCCGCTTCGAGGTGGTGCGAAACCGGCTCCTGACGCCCGGCCTCGTCTCCGGCGCGGTCGTCAGCTCCATCTCGGGCTTGCTGAACGACGTCGGGCTCTGCACGGTCCGCTACGACTTCACGTCCTACTGGAACGGCGGCGCGCGGCGGCTCTCGCGCGGGGACGCCATCCTCTCCACGTCGCCCGTATCGGGTGTGGGAGAAGAGATCGCGCAGTCGCTGCAGCTCCTGCTCGGAGACCGGTTCCGCCCTTCGAGGCTCGACTCCGCGGCGGTGACCATCGACGTCGCCGAGGGAATCGATGCCATCGCGCTGACCGGCATCCGGGCGTCGACCATGACCGCGTCGCCCGGCGATTCGATCGAGATCGAGGCGACGTTCCGCCGCTCCAGCCGCGACACGGAGATCCGGCGCTTCGGCATCCGGATCCCTTCGTCGGCGCCCGAGGGAGACGTGACGATCCGGGTTTGCGACGGTGACGAGACCGAGCGCTGGGAGCGCGGCCGCGTGCCGGAGCGCTACGAGCCTCGGACCTTCGACGACCTCCTGGGCATCTACGCCGAAGAGCGCCGAGCCGACCATCTCTACATCCAGCTCTACGCGGTGGCGACCGGCACGATGCGCGGCGGCCGGGAGATCGCGCGCGCCCCCGCGTCCGTTCTCTCGGTCCTCGATTCGGGCGTCAAGAAGGGCGAGGAATCGTCCGTGAAGGGCGCGACGCTGGCGGAGCGCGTGCTCCCGTTCGGGCGCGTGGTCCGCGGCTGCGAGACGATCACGATCACCGTCGCCGCCGACCGGCGGCGCTAGGTTCGACAAGGAAAGGAGCGCGACCCTGAATCGTTTCCGGCAATGGATGGCGTTCGCGGCGGTTCTCGCGGCCCTGGCGGCCCCGGGGCCGGCGGGCGCGGTCGATACGTCGTACTGGGAGATTCGCGGCGTGGACGATCTCTTCGCGGGCGAGGAGGCGGTTGGCGTCACCATCGACGGCGACGGCTCGCTCACGCTCGGCGCCGCGTGGGATTCGCTCGCGACGAAAATCGAAGGCGCCTCCTACGTCTGGGCGGCCGCGCGCGATTCGAAGGGGCGCGTCTGGCTCGGCACGGGGGACGAGGGACGTATCTACCGCTGGACTCCGGGCTCCGGGCTGACGCTCGTCTGGGACACCGAGGCGGCCGAGATCACCTCGCTCGCCATCGATGCCGCGGACAACGTCTACGCCGGCTCCTCGCCGGGAGGCGTCATCTATCGCGTCGGCGCGAAGGGCGACACCACGCGCTACTACGAAACCGCCGAGGGCTCCGTCTGGTGTCTGCTGGCGGGGAAGGACGGCGCGCTCTACGCCGGGACGGGGAGCGCGGGAAAGATTTTTCGGATCACGGGGGCCACGATCGGGGCGCTCCTCGCCGAGACGAAGGACGCGAACGTCATGGCGTTGGCCCAGACGGCCGACGGAGCGATTCTCGCGGGAACCGCCGGGAAGGGGCTCCTCGTGCGCGTGGAGCGGAGCGGCGCAACGCGCGTCCTCTACGACGCCGACGCCGATGAACTCCGCGCCATCGCGGTGCTCGACGACGGATCGATCGCGGTCGGCACGAATCGAACGCAGAGCGGGCGGAGCTCCGGCACCGTCGCGGCCACCGCCGCCGCCGGTGGTGGCGGCCGCGGCGGGAATCCCTACGCCATCGACGTGACGCCGCAGGGAGGCGGCAAGTGCGGCATCTTCCTCGTCCAGCCGGACGGGAGCGCCCGCACGCTCTACTCGCCTCCGTGCGAGTTCGTCTACGCGCTTCGGACGGCCGGCGCCAAGTCGGTCCTGGCGGCCACCGGGCAGCCGGCCGCCATCTTCCGGATCGACACCGATCGAAAGTACGCGCTCCTGGCCGCGCCCCGCGAGAAGCAGGTGCTGGCGCTGACCGGAAGCGGCGACGCGATCTTCGCCGCGACAGGGAACCCCGCGGCGCTCTTCGCGCTCGGACCGGGAAAGGCGAAGGAAGGGCGCTACCTTTCCGACGCGCACGACCTGCGCTCGGTCGCCAGCTGGGGCCGATTCGCGGCGCGCGTGGCGGGTGGAGGCGAGGTCTCGCTCTCGACGCGCTCCGGATTCGGCGAGACGCCCGACGAAGGATGGAGCGCCTGGTCGCCCGAGGCGCCGGTTCGCGCCGGGGAAGCGCCGATCGCGAGTCCTCCTGCCCGGTTCCTCCAGTATCGGCTCCGCTTCAAGGGGGGCGGTGGGGAAGGGCCGTCCCTCTCCACGATCGATCTCTCCTACGTGCCGCGAAATCTGGCGCCCGAACTCGGAGCAATCCGGCTCTACGGCCCCGATCAAACGTTTATGGAGGGTGGCCCCGAGTTCCGGCCGCCGCAGATCTCGCAGACGTTTCCGAGCGGACTGAAAGTCGAGTACTCCTATCCGCGCTTCGGACCGCGCCCCGTCTCCGACGCCAGCGCGGCGTGGGCGCGGGGGATTCGCACCGTCGCGTGGGAAGGACTCGACCCGAACGGCGACGAGGTGACGTACGACGTGTTCCTGAAGCCCGCGGACGAGAGCAACTGGCGACGGTTGGCCAAGGAGATCTCGGAGCGGCTCTACTCGTGGGACGCGGAGTCGTATCCGAACGGGGACTACCGCGTGAAGGTGGTGGCGAGCGACAAGCGCGGAAATCCTCCCGGCTCCGAACTCCAGACGGAGCGGCTCAGCGCGCCGTTTCGGATCGACAATATTCCACCTCGCGTCGAGTCGCTTCGCGCGGCGGCCCGCCCGGCGAAGGCGCCGGCGACAAAGTCCTCGCTCGTCGTCACGGGAGTCGCCGTCGACGCCGACAGCCGCGTCTCCTCGATCGAGTACTCGCTGGACGGAGGCGACTGGACGCAGGTCTTCCCGAAGGACGGCATCTACGATCAGCGGGAGGAGGCGTTCGAGTTCACGATCGCCGACCTGGAGCGCGGCGAGCGCTCGGTCGCGGTGCGTGCCTCCGATCAAGATCGGAACGTGGCGGTCGGCAAAGTGCTATCCACCGCCCCATAATCGTGCACTCCGCAAGGCCCGCGCCAAGCGGCCTTCTCGTCCTATCTGGGCGGGGGGGCCGTTTTCGTTTCCGCAACGTACACGGTGCAAGCCGGTTACGGGAGCTGTCCCCGACTCGGTCGCCGGGGCCGAGAGTGGTACACTACTTGCGTTTACCGCCGTGGACTCATCCCACTTTCACCATGCCCCAACCGGCCGACTTGGAGCTTCATGAAGCTCGCGTTCCTGGATCTTCCGGATGATCGCGTCGATCTCATCCCGAAGGCCCGCCAGACGAAAGATATCGAGGTCGTCCTCGTCGCGCACGGGGACGCGGACGCGCTTGCGCTGCGCATCGCGGAAATGCTCCAGCTGCCGCGCTCCACGGAGCCGCTCGATCTCCTGAACCTGAAGCCCGACCTGGTCGCGCTCCCTTCGCTGGAGACGCCGAGCGCGGCCATGCTTCTGAAGGCTGGATTTTCACCCCGGCTATTCGTCACGCTCGACGAACTCGGGAGCCGCCTGGAGGCGCCAGCGAGCCCGGACGCCACGGGCGACCCGACCCCCATCCAGGAGTGGGAAGTCCTCTTCGAACGCGCCACCGGCACGCGCCTCGGCCAATTGCGCGACGCCTTCGCGCTCTCCGACGACCGGCAGCGCCTCTTCCGGGAAGTTCTCTCGCTGGCCGTGGAGCAGTCCGGTTCCGACGCCGGCTCGATCATGCTCGTGGACGAGGAGGCGGGCGAACTGAGGATCGCGTTCGCCGACGGACTCTCCAGCGACGTGGTGCGAACGATGCGCCAGCGAATCGGGGAAGGCGTCGCCGGAAAGGTCGCGAAGGAGGGGCGTCCGATTCTCCTCCACGACCGGATCGACGATCCCCGCTTCAAGGATGGCCGCGAACGCTCGCGAATCGCCGCCGCCATGTCGGTGCCGATCAAGCTCGACAGCCGCGTCATCGCCGTCCTGAACGTGTCGAGCAGCCAGCCGGGGAAGCGATTCAACGAAGGAGACCTGGCGCGGTTGGTGGAGATCGGGGGGCAGATCTCCACGATCCTCGACCGCGTCGTGGAGCGTTCGAAGCGCGACTTGGAGGCGACAGAGCTGCGCGCGCGCCAGGCGATGGAGGATGCCTTTCAGGCCGCCCCCGCCGACCGCACGGGGCGGTACCGTTCGGTGGCGCACGGCCTGGTGGCGCCGCTCGAGGCGTCGTCGGTGGCGCTCTACCTGGCCGACGCGGCGGGACGCCGCTTCACGGTGGTCTCCTCGCAGACGCCGCAGGGGCCCGAGGGGACTCTGCCGGCCGCGGCGGCGGGCGTTCTCGC
>JANOOP010000150.1:0-4479 GCA_031421415.1 Candidatus Eiseniibacteriota bacterium | reverse complement strand
CGGCGCGCTGCCGCTGGAGAGCCTGGTTGACCGCGTCGCTCAGATGTTGGCTGCCGATGAGCGTCCGGTAGCTGGCGTAGCGAATGCCGCGCGACCGTCCGGCCAGCGCCGCGATCTCGTCGTCGTCCACGCGCACGATCGGCTCCTCCAGCCACTTCATCGGATCGATCGACCAGCCGACCGCCATCGCCGCGGGGTCCATTCCCTTCCACGAGCGACCCCCGGTCACGGTGCGGACGGCGTCGCGCGCCTGCGTGTCGAACGGCATCGTGCGCCCGTCGCACTGAACCGGCAGGCGGCGGATCGCTTCCAGTTGCGCGGGCGTCGGGGATTCCACCGCCAGCGCCGAGGGGGGCGAGGCGGCGAGGGCCGCGAGGAGGCCGGCGCCGATCCAGAACGCGTGCTTCGCGCCCGGCCGCGGGGCTGCCGGACCGCCGCGGAGCGTAATTCTCGCCACCGTCGGGGCAGGTGTCTGCGCCGCCGCGCGCGACTGGAAGATGCGCGTCACCAAGACCACAAGCATGCCGAAGACCAGGAGCCCGTAGCCCCAGAAGACGTAAAGCTGTCCCGGGTCCTTGGAGACCGAGAGGATCGACATCTCCCGCCCGTGCTCTTTGTTGTAGCTCGACTGGAAGAAGGCGTAGCCGCCGTAGTAGAAGGGCTTGTTCATCTCGATCACCGCTGGATGCTCCCCGCCGGCGGGGTCGAGCACCGTGACCCGGCTGCGGTACATGGCGGGCCGCTGCGTGCCGGGGTAGAGGTCCATCTCGAATGCGTCGAGGCGGACCGAGAACGGAATCGGATGGTCCGTCTCCGTACCGCCGGGCCCGGCGCGGAGAATGCGCGCGGCGCTGTCGCCCTCCCAGAGCGGAAGCCTGCCGTCGACGGTATAGATCGCGGTCGCCATCGCCCCGCCGATAATGAGGAGCATCGAGGCGTGCGTGATCAGGAAGCCGATTCGGTATCGGTTCCTCGGAAAGCGCTCCCAGACCGCCCCGATGATGTTGGCCGCGAAGAGGGCCTGAAGCGCGAAGAACCAGGGGGCGTAGTAAACGGCCCGCGCCGCTTCGGTGCCGCGCAGCGACTCGAGAATGGTGCCGATCGAGAGCGCGATGGCGATGAGAATGAGAAGGATGACGGTCAGTTTCAGCGACGCGAGGATCTTGAGGTACGCATTCATGGGCGGCTTCCCGTTGGGTTAGGGGGGCCTGGTCGGCAGTTCACTCAGACTGAGAATAGGGGTAGTGCCCGGGAAGTGTCAGTGGTACCGAAGCATCGCCGGGACCGGGCCCGGGGTATCGAATCTCACCGCCAGCCGGTGCCTTGCCCAGTGCCCCTATGATACCCTCGCCGCTACCATGAGTCTCCATCCCGGCAACAAGATAGGCGCCTATGAAATTCTCGGCCTCATCGGGGCCGGTGGCATGGGCGAGGTCTACCGGGCGCGCGACCCGCGCCTGGGGCGCGACGTGGCGGTGAAGGTGCTGCCCGCCGCCCTCGCCGGCGATCCGGATCGCGTCCGGCGCTTCGAGCTGGAGGCGCGCGCCGCCGGGCGGCTCAACCACCCGAACATCCTCCACATTTACGACGTCGGGCAGCACGACGGGCAGGCGTACCTGGTCACCGAGTTCCTCGACGGCGAGACGCTCCGCGACCGGATGGGGGGCGCGCCGATGCCGGTGCGAAAGGCGACGGAACTCGCCATTGCCTTCGCCCACGGACTGGCGGCCGCGCACGAGCAGGGAATCGTCCATCGCGATCTCAAGCCGGAGAATCTCTTCGTCACGCGGGACGGCCGCTTGAAGATTCTCGATTTCGGCCTCGCCAAGTTGACGCGCCCCGAAGCCGGAGAGGGGACCGGCGCCACCGTCCACGCCTCGGACACGGGCCAGGGGACGGTCTGGGGCACGGTCGGCTACATGTCGCCCGAGCAGGTTCGCGCGCAGTCGGTGGACCATCGCGCCGACATCTTCGCCTTCGGCGCCATCCTCTACGAGATGCTCTCGGGGAAGCGCGCCTTCAGGGGCGAGTCGCCCGCCGATACCATGAGCGCGATCCTTCGCGAGGATCCTCCCGATCTCACGATCGCGGACAAGGAGATCCCCCTCGCGCTCGAACGGATCGTGCGGCACTGCATCGAGAAAGCTCCGGGCGAGCGATTCCGCTCCGCGCACGATCTGGCGTTCCAGCTGGAAGGGCTCTCGGGACTTTCCGGGAGCGGGCCGCTGGAGACGGCGAAGGAGGAGGCGCCCGCCGCCCGCGCGACGAACGCCGCCAAGTACCATCCGCTCACCTACCATCGGGGCCTGGTCTATTCGGCGCGCTTCACGGCCGATGGGGCGACCGTAGTCTACAGCGCGGCGTGGGATGGCGAGGAACTCCGCACCTACATGAAGCGTCCCGAGAGTCCGGACGCCATTCCCCTCATGATCCCGAGCGCCATGATCGCTTCGATCTCGAGGACGGGGGAGATGGCGGTGGTGACCAATCAAGAAATGGCGCACAACGGCGTCTGGGTCGGCACGCTCGCTCTGGCACCCCTCTTCGGCGGGGCGCCGCGCGAGGTAGCGGAGAAGATCCAATCCGTCGATTTCGATCCGACCGGCCAGCATCTGTTGATCACACGAGACGTCGAGGGGAGGGGCACGATCGAGTATCCGCTGGGGAACGTGCTCTACGAAACGAAGGGGCACGTCAGTTTCGCACGCCTCTCGCCCGACGGAACGCGGATCGCGTTCGTCGATCACCCCTGGGTCGGGGACGATCGGGGCGCGATCGCCATGCTCGACCTCGAAGGCCGAGTGAAGACGCTCACGGAGAACTGGTCGAGCGCCCAGGGCCTCGCGTGGACTCCCGACGGCGGCGAGATCTGGTACACGGCGGCATCGTCGGGAAACGCGAGGGAACTCCGCGCCGTGACCCCCGACGGCGTGCGCCGCAGCGTCTCCGGATTCCCCGGGATGATGCGGCTCTTCGATATCTCGAAGGACGGCCGCGTCCTCCTTTCCCGCGACAACATTCGCGTCGGAATCTACGGGAAGGCGCCGGGGGAGACGCGGGAACGGGACCTGGCCTGGCTCGACTGGTCGCTCCTCCGGCAGATCTCCCCCGATGGGAAGACGGTCTTCTTCGACGAGGAGAACGAGGGGATCGGCCCGAATTATGTCACCTGCGTTCGTGGAACGAACGGGTCCCCCGTGATCCGCCTGGGATAAGGAAGCGCCGTGGCCATCTCGCCCGACGGCCGGCGGGCGGCGAGCCGATCGCCCGAGCCGAACAGCCCGATCGTCATCTACCCGACCGGTCCCGGTCAGAAGAAGCTAATCGATGTGGGGGGCCGTGACATCGCGTTCCCGGCGATCTTTCTTCCGGACGGAAAGCGGATCTTCCTGGCGGGTCGCGAGGCGGAAGGCAACCCAACCGCGTGGTTCCTGGATGCTGAAGAGGGGTCCTGGACCCCCGTCGTTGCCACCTGGGCAGCCATGCTCCGAAGCGCGGCCGTTTCCCCCGACGGATCGACACTCATCGCCTCGATGCTGGGAGGCGCCACCCTCCTGCTTCCCCTCGACGGCGGCGCGCCGAAGCCCGGACCGACCCTCGACAAGGACGAAACGATCGCGAACTACAGCAGCGACGGGAAGTCGATCTTCGTGTACCGACCTGGCCTCCGCCTGGTGATTACCAAGGTCGACGTGGAGACCGGTGCGCGGGGACCCTTCATGGAACTCGCCCCCTCCGACGCCGGAGGAGTGACGCGCGTGTTCCACGCGAGCCTCGCGCTCGATGGCGAGGCGTACGCCTACGGGTACTCACGAGTCCTTTCCGATCTCTACATCGGAGACGGCTTGTTCTGATGAGCGGCGCGAAGGAGCACGGCGCACGCGTTCTGCTTCCGCCTCCGCTTCTCTTCGCGGCCGGATTCCTCGCTGGCGTCTGGCTTCGCCGCGCCATCCCAGGCGACGCGCTTCCGCCGGAGATCGCGGGCCGCGCGCTTCCGGCCGGCATCGCGCTCGCGGCGGCGGGCGCCCTGCTCGGCCTCTGGGGCATCCTGACGTTCGCCATGGCGAAGACGACTCCCATCCCGCACAAGGCCGTCTCGACGCTGGTCCTGCACGGCCCCTACCGCTTCTCGCGCAATCCCATGTACGTGGGACTCACCGCGGTCTACCTGGGGCTCGCGCTGGCGCTGAATCGTTTCTGGCCCCTCGCCCTTCTACCGATCGTCTTCGCGATCCTGATCGCCGCCGTCGTCCGCCCCGAGGAGCGCTATCTCGAATCGCGCTTCGGCGACGACTATCGCGCGTACCGAACGCGAGTCCGCCGCTTCCTTTAGGACCGTCAGGCACGAAGGGCCGCGCCCCGAGCGCATCGATAGAGGATTGCATGGAATCGTGAAGATTTCATGAAGGAGGTCTATAGTGCCCGCCATGACGCCCGCGGGTCCGGCTCCCGTCAATCCTCAGAACTATCGGCGCGGCA
>JANOOP010000149.1:0-3526 GCA_031421415.1 Candidatus Eiseniibacteriota bacterium | reverse complement strand
CGGCGGATTCCTCCCGGCAGGCACGTCTGGCGGACGGCCAGGCCGTCTTTCTCGCCAACTGCGCGATGTGCCACGGCGAGTGGGGACTGGGCGACGGGCCGCTCGCGGCACAGCTCCAGAAGGAGTCCGGGGTCGTGGCGGCTCATCTCAACGATCGCGCTCGCCTGCAGACGATGGGACGCGAGCTGCTGGTCCGCGTGATCGAGCGCGGCGGCGCGCACACCGGCCGCTCGAACCTGATGCCCCCGTGGGGCG
The DNA here is from genome assembly GCA_031421415.1 of Candidatus Eiseniibacteriota bacterium. Lineage (GTDB taxonomy): Bacteria > Eisenbacteria > RBG-16-71-46 > SZUA-252 > SZUA-252 > SZUA-252. Next base: position 3,271 of record JANOOP010000149.1, on the reverse strand, counting down.
AGCGTCTTTCGTCCGAAGAGATCGACAAGATCGCCGACTTCGTGATGGCGCTGCCCGACCTCCACCGGGAGATCCCGCCTTCCACGATGGCCAAGTACCTCGAGGCGCCCCCTGGAGCGACAGCGGAAGGCCGCAGGCTCTACGTCACGATGTGCACGGCGTGTCATGGTCCGTATGGCAAGGGCGACGGCCGGTACGCGGACACGTTCTACGCGCGCAATCGGGTTCGACCGCACGATCTCACCGACAGCCTCTATTTCAGCGGGATGAAGGACAGCAAGCTGTTCTCCACCATCTCGCTCGGCGGGGGCTTCTTCCACAAGTCGCCCTACATGCCGGTCTGGGGCGTGACCCTGACACCGGAGCAGATCAACCACCTTGTCAGCTACATCCGCTCGCTGTCCCATACCGCTCCCCGCTCATGAGGGCAGTCTCCCGGCGGGCCGCCTCGGCCGCGGATTCAAGCCGGACGGATCTCGGGGCCGGCGCCGACAGCGCCAGCGCACCGCAGGACTCGACGTCGAAGAAGTGAACGGGAGGTGCTGACAGCACCCTCCGAGTGTCCAGATCGCTGCTGCCAGGTGCCCCAACATTCGCACCCAGAGTGCCTTCGTCGGATGGTCCCCTGCTCGCTCGGCCGGAATGCGCCCACCGAGTCTGACGATCTGTCATGACGGGTGCGAGTCCTGGCAGGGCTCCGCTCCGTGGCGGTGGCGACGGCGGAAGGAGTAATCGCGCTCTCCGCAAGGGGAAGCGCCTCATTACTCACCGAGGCACACCGGTTGCTTACGTAGTAGCGTCGCGCCGCCATGGCAAAGGGGGCGAGCCGCCTTGGGGATAGCGGCCTCCCAATTGAATTCCACGTCCCCGTGGTCCCAAACCATCCGCCATGCCACGTTACCTCGTCGGCATCATCGCCGTCATCACGCTCACCCTGGCCGTCTCGTCGAATGTCGCATCGCCGGCATCCGCCAAGAAGGATGCAACAGACGCTTCCGGCAAGGCCGGCGTGCGTGATACCACCTCGGTCGCCGCGGGCACCAAGCTGTTCGGCCAGTACTGCGTCACATGTCACGGCAAGACCGGCAAGGGTGATGGGCCGGTCGCGGCCGGCCTCAATCCCAAGCCGCGCGATCTACGAGACCCGCGCCTGCTCAAGTCGCGCAACGACGAAGACCTTTCCAAGGTCATCAGCAAGGGCGGCCCCGCCCTTGGCCTCTCGCCGACCATGGTGGCGTGGGGCTCGGTGCTCAAGGAACCGCAGATCCGCCAGCTCGTGGCATACGTCCGATCGCTCGGTGATTCCGCAACGACTTCGCGGACGGGCGGCGCGGGGGCCGGCAAGGCGGCGGTCGGTAGGGAGCCATGAACTCCGGAGCGGGCGTGCTGCTTGCGCAGCAGGAGGCGTTCGCCGGGCTGTTCACGTTCTTCGAACCCCTCGACCCGGGGAACCCGCTCGCCGGCTACCCCAGCCGTGGCTGGGAGCGTAGCTACTGTCAACGGGCAGGGAAGCGATCCGGGTGCCGCTCACCGAGACGATCTACGTGCGCCCGTACCACGACGATGCGCACCAGACCTTCCGGCACAACACGGCGTGAGGGCGAGATGTGCGTGCAACAGGAGACAGGTCTAGACGCAGGCGGCATGACGAGGGCGATGAGCGTTTCCCTCTACGCCTCGCCGACTGGGCTGGACTGCCGGTCCTGTCACTTCGACCCCAACGGGGGCGCACCGCTTTTCCACGTTATCCAACTCCAAGGAGGAAACGACCATGGTCCCGCGTAGCCACGGATACGCATCGCGCATGCTGGGAGCGGCACTCACGGTGACGCTCACGCTCTGGGCGGGCTACCTGCTCGCGCGCAATGATGGAATGACCGGAGTCGCGCAATCTGCCACGGGCTGCTCGTGCCACAGCTCCACTCCCAATGCCAACGGTGCTGTGACCGTCACGATCACCGGGCCACAGCTCGTCCGGCCCGATAGCACCAAGGCCTACACCATCACGGTTTCCGGCGGACCCGTCGCCACCACGGGCGGCTTCAACCTCAAGGCCACGGCCGGAACGCTCATTGCCGGCCTCAACAGCAAGATCGTGGGGGGCGAGCTCACGCACTCCAATTCCAGCTCGCGCTCGTGGAGCTTCGATTGGACGGCCCCCGCGACCCAGGGAACGGTGAACCTCTATGCGGTCTCGCAGGCCACCAACGGCAGCGGGGGTAATGGCGACTCGTGGAACTGGTACGGCGGCGCCGTGAACACGCCGTTTCCCATCACGGTCTCCTCGACCGTCGGCGTGGAGGACGACAACGCGCCCGCGTTCTCCCTCGGCCCGGCGTATCCCAACCCGTTCCTGGGAGCCGCGCGCTTCGATTTCTCGCTTGCCGAAGCGGGGTCGGCCCGGATGGAGGTGTTCGATCTCTCCGGACGCCGCGTCGCGACCATCGTCTCCGGAAACCTGACCGCGGGCAGACACGCGGCACGCTGGGACGGACAGGACGAGGGCGGGCGGGTCGTCGGAGCAGGTGTCTATCTCGTACGGCTCACGACAGGCGGGAGGACCCTCAGCACCCGGGTGATTCGTGCGTCCTAGCCCAACTTCCGCAGTTCGAGCGACCGGTTCTCGTTCCCGCAACAAGTTAGACCGTTTTGGGTCGCGAAGTTGGCACTACATTTTGTCGATCCGCGGTGGGATCCGCAGCCGCTCCGGTAGTCGCAGGCCCAGGCGTTCGAGCAGTAGCGCCTGGGCCTTGTCGGGACGCACGACGCAGCGGATGCGTAGCTCGCGCCCCGAACCGTCGGCCAGCGGCAGGACGACATCGGAGCTCTGGACTCGCCCCAGTTCGTCCAGGATGGTGCGCGGGCTCTGGCCGAGATCGGCTCGCTTCTGCCACTGCTCGAGCGTCTTCCACATCACGTAGCCCAGGAAGCACACCAGGATGTGCGCCTTCACGCGCTCGGCCTTCTGGTGCCAGATCGGCCGCAGTCCGAGCTCGCTCTTGTGGATGCGGAACGCGGCCTCGGCCTCGGTCAACTGAACGTAGGTCTGCCACAACGACTCGGGCGTCCAGTCGGTGACGTTGGTGCGCAGCACGTAGCTGCCCTCGCTGTGGCGTGCCCACTCGTCCCACGCGGCCTGTGCCGACCACACCAGTCGCAACCCCGCCGGCGTCTCCGGTGCGTCCTCGATCCGGATCTGGTAACGCGCGGCCGCGCGACTGTTGCGCTCCAGCAAGCGGCCGATCTGGCGTTCCAGCAGGCTGCGATCCAA
>JANOOP010000148.1:0-3947 GCA_031421415.1 Candidatus Eiseniibacteriota bacterium | reverse complement strand
CGGCGAGGACAGCGACCGAAGGAAGCTTGCTCGGGCCGCCCCCACCGCAGCGGTCCGTGTGCGGTCCGCGTGCGGTCTAGCGCAATTCCGCCAGCCGGTAGAGCCGCTCCACGTTCGACTGCGTCCATGCCTTCAGACGCTCGACGTCGGCCTCGCGGCCGGGGCGCGCGGCGAACTTCCCACTCTGCGGATCCTTCTGCACCAGGTGGTGGAACCGCCGCTGCAGTCCGAGGAATTCCTCGACCGCCGGCCGTTCCGCCGCCTCCAGCGCGCAATCCTTCACCGCTCCGCCCTTTCCCTGCTCCCAGATGAAGGCCGGGTAGGTACCGCACTGCGCGCCGAGCTCCGCGAGGTGGACGGTCTCTCCATCGTCGAACTTCCAGCCGCTGATGCAGGGCGCCGGCACAAAGACCACCGCCGTGGTTGGGCACGCCAGCGCCTTCTCGATCGTCTTCACGAAGAGTTTCCCGTGCGCCGGACTTACCTGCGCCACCAATCCGGCGCCGGCGGCGATGGAGAGATGGATGTAGTCGAGCGGAAGGCGCGGATTGCCCATCTGCGCGGCGCCGACCGGCGTCGTGCTCGTCTCGGCGAAGGGAGTCGTGGCGGGCGAGTACTGGAAGCCGGTGTTCGCGAAGATCTCGTTCACCAAGACGATCATCGTGATGCGCGACTGCCGATAGATCGTGTGGAGCAGCGAGCGGAGCCCGATGGCGAGGGCGCCGCCGTCGCCGCTGGCGGCGATCACCTGGATCGGACGCTCCAGGGCGCCGTGGTCGAGGAGCATGTCGGAAACGTCTCGCGCCGCCTCCGCCAGCGTCGGCGCCGACTCGAAGACGTTGTGGATGATGGCGAACGACTTGGCGTAGTCGTCGGAAGAGGCTTCGCCGCGCCCCCACGCCACGACGTTCGGGAACGCGAGGCTCGAGACCTCCGCGCACGAGGTCCCGATCGTGAAGATCGTCTTGGTGCCGTTGTCCGAGACGCGCCCGACGTTTTGGAGCGCGATCGATTCCATGCAGCCGGGGCAGAGGGTGGAACCGGGACGGAAGCAGGAGTCCCGCAGGGCGATTTCCTTGTAGCCGCTCATAGCTGCCTCCCTTCGTGGAAGACGGCCCAGGGTGGCATGGCGCGGCCCTGCAGCGCGGTACGCCCGTGGTCGAGCATCTGCTCCCACGTGATCTCGGATACGTCGGCGCCGCCCATGCCGGCGAAGACGCTCACGAGGCGCGGCGGCGTGGGAAGATCGGCCAGCGCGTCGGCGACGTCGAGGGTGAGATGACCGCGGCCCTGATGGTGCGCCTGGTTCACGACCAGCACCGTCTTCGTTCGCTCGAGCCGCTTGCGGACCGCGTCGCGCGGGAAGGGGGTCAGGAGCCGCATGGCGATTCCGGCGACCGTGAGCCCGGTGCGCTTGGCGTACTCCTCTCGAACCGACTCGAAGGTGCCGAAGTCGGGGCCGAGGCTCACGACCGCCAGATCGGCCGCGCCGTCGTCCCCGAAACCGACCGCGTCGAAGGCGGCGAGGCCGGGCCGGCCGAACTGCCGCTCGAAATCGGCGCTGATCTGCGGAAGAACGTCGAGCACCCGATCCATGCGCCGTTTCTGCGACACCTTGAAGCCCTGGAAGTGGCGCGACGTGACGCAATTGCCAAATGCCGTATCTCCGTTCACCAGACCAGGGAAGGGGCAGGGCTTGATCCAGCGATCCTGGAACGCGTGGATCTCCTTGTCGGGTTCCACGACGAGGCGCGCGTTCCGGTGGCTGTCCTTGATGCCGTAGTAGCCCGGCATCACGGGGGTCATCACGTCGTGATGCATCCCGAGGCAAGGAGACTGGATCATGGTGTCGTAGATCTGCTGCTTGCCGCGGCAGGCGATCTGGATGAAGCCGTCGTCGCGGTGCGCCAGCGTGTCGGAGGGGTCGCCCTCGATGCAGAGCGGGAAATTGGCCGTGGCGCGATAGACGTCGATCAGGAGCACGTTGCCGAGCCCGCTCGCTCCCAGGGACCGGGTGGTCTCGGTCATGTGGTCGAGGCCGACGCTGCTCGTCGCGGTGGGGAAGATCAAGTCGCGGCAGGCCGCGGCGGCGCCGACCAGGTAGTCGGCCACGGCATGCTCCGCCTCCATCAGCTTCACCCGCTTCTTGCCGCCCACCTGCTGCGAGATGTGCGCCGCCACCGTCTCGATGTACTTCGTGGACGGGGTGATGGGAAATCCGGCGAAGAGGATGCAGCGCCACATCTGGAGCGTGGCGACGGCCGCCGCGGTGTTGCCGTCGGCCGTGATCGTTTCGCGATTCTGGTAGAGCGCCTGGTGCGCCGCGCGCACCGGCTCCAGATTCAATGCGCCCGGATAGATTTCACCGGACGGCGTGGTGTGGTGCGCCATCGGCGCGGCCGGAACGATCGATTCTTTCACGACGCCAGCACCTCCTCCCAGCGATCCTCGAATGGAACTTCCTTGAAGAGATGCTCCGGACAGACGGCGATGCACTCGCCGCAGAGCTTGCAGAACGTGCTGATGTCGACGCCGGTGACCAGGAGGCCGCGCTCGGCGTCGGGCACGAAGCGGATGATCCCCTCGGGGCAATTCGTGATGCAGTGCGCGCAGCCGGTGCAGGCGGTGGACGGATCCTCGAAGCGGAGGCGGATTCCGCTTGGGGCGTAGTCGGCCGTGCGGTTCGACTTCGAAAGGCGAAGCGACGTCTGAGCGCCGATGGGCAGGTCACCGTACCCGGCCCACTCCGCCAGCGGGTGATCGTCGGGGCCGGCTTCGTCGAAGGTCCCTTCGCGAATCGATTCCGCCGAAGCCAGGAGGGCGGCGCGGTTTCGCTCGAGGATCGTCGCCGGGATACGGCGCTTCTTCAGGGTTTCCACGAAAGAGTCGGCCAGCTGCTCGATGCCAAATCCGCCGATGGCCCGCGCCGCCGCGATGTAGAGCGAAACGTTTCCGATGGCGTGCTTCAGGTACTTCGTGCCGATGTCGTCGCCGGGCACGGTCACCACACGTCCGGTGAGGTGGTAGTGCCGGGCGCACTCCTCGGGAGTGTGGCGCGTGTTCAGGACGAACGTCCCGCCGAGTGGCACGCCCTGGGCGAAGTCGACCGAGCGGGCGGCTCCCTCGTCCATCAGGACGGCCATGCGGGGGCGGGTCACCTCGCAGCCGGCCTGGATCGGCCGCCGGCTGATCCGGAGGAACGAGCGGATATTCGCGCCGCGGCGCGCGCTGGAGAAGAAGGGCCACTCCTGCACGTGCATGTCGTCGTCGCGAAGCATGAGGCTGGCGAGACTTTGGAAGGCCAGGACGAGCCCCCCCCCGGCCTTGCCGTCCCCCCGAACTTCGAGGACCGAGGTTCGGATGATTTCCTGCAGATCCACGGCCTGCGCGGGCGCTTTCATGGCGGGCCTACTTCTTCTTCCAGAGAATCGCGTGGCCGGGGCACTCGGCCATGATTTTCTCCAGCTTGAGGCGGTGCGATTCGTCCAGCTCCGCATGGACCTCCGCGACCTCCTCGTCCTCGACCTTTCGGAAGGCCTGGGGGAGGAGTTTGATGCAGTCGCCGCATTCGGTACAGAGATCCTGATCGACGAAGAACAGGGGCACAGTGGGCATCGGTAATCTCCTTGGCTGAATTCCCGCCAAGACTTTGCCACAACGGGGCTTCCCCGGATCCGGGTACTTAGGTAGCAACGGGTATGGACCCATTGCGCCATGCGTCTCCGCGCGGGAGCGGCCGTACCCTATTTCGCAGGGGATCTCGGGAGGCGTGCGCCGTCCAGGATCGATGGCGCCATCCTCTCCCATTCGGACTCGAATCGGAGCGCGTCATGTCCGAACCAAAGCCGGACCATATCGTCGAATCACCCGCCACTTCGCCGTCCGAACCAAGCGCCGCCAGGCGACGCTTCCTGATTCGGCTGGGACTGCTCGCGGGAGCGGGCGTG
>JANOOP010000147.1:0-2881 GCA_031421415.1 Candidatus Eiseniibacteriota bacterium | reverse complement strand
GATGGCGATGTAGGTGACGAGTGCAGGACTCACCGGGCGCGCCTCATCGTGGCGATTCCGGAGGGGCGAGGAGCCCGGCCCAGAGATCGACTCTCCGGTCGGCGAAGAGATCGTTCCGTCCGGTGCCGCGCTTGTCGCGCGCCTCGGCCGGATCGATGGTCGCGATGCGCACGCCCTCTTCGTCGACCCCCATGGCGACCAGCCGCTCGCCGCGTGGCGAGACGATCTGGCTCCGTCCCGTGAAGGTGATGGTCGTTCCCTGCACCGTCTCCGTGCCGAAGCGGTTCGCGGTCACGGCAAAGACGCGGTTCTCGAGCGCGCGCGTCACCATGGCGTCCTGGCAGTACGGGAGCACGAGGTTCGAGGGATGCGCGATCAGCTCCGCCCCGCGGAGCGCCAGAAGCCTCGCCACCTCCGGGAATCGCCAGTCGAAGCAGATCATGAGCCCGATCTTCGCCCCCGCCACTTCCGCCAGGTCGTTCGACGCCCCGGCCCGGTCGAAGACGAGCGTCTCGGTGTCGAAGAGATGCGCCTTTCGGTAGAGGGCGGAACAGCCGGTGGGGGTGAGGAGCGCGGCCGAGTTGTAGAGCTTCTCCCCGTCGCGCTCGACGAGCCCGAAGACGATCGAGCGACCCGTCTCGCGGCAGGCCCGAAGGAGGCGGGCGGAGGTCGGACCGTCCGGAACGCTCTCGGAGACGGAGGCGAGTTCCGCGCGGTCGAGGTAGAGGTAGCCGGAGGTCGCGAGTTCGGGCGCCACGAGGAGATCGCAGTCGGCGGAGCGAAGCGCCGACTCCAGCGTCGCCGCATTGGTGTCGGGGCGGCCGCGCACCGGAGCGAACTGGAAGAGGCCGATCTTCATTTCGTGCCGCTCCCGATGAAGTCGTGGTCGAAATGCCGAGGACCGTCCGTGGTCACGCCGGCGACCGTAGCACGACCACGCGTCGGGGCGTCAACGTCTTTCCCCGCTTCCCGCCTCGTCCTTCGGATCGAGAAGTTCGCGGGGATCGAGCGGGGCCTCCGGCGTGCCGGCGGGAACGCGCACGTCCAAATCTCCGGGGCGCGCGCGGTCCGGAAACGACCAAGAGTTGAACTCGACCAGGAGCGTGTCGACGTCGGAGCCGAGCGACACGAAACGCGGCAGTCCTGATTTCGGATCGAGCGAGATCCAGACCGACACGCGGGCGAGCGAATCGCCGAGCGACGCCGGGCGAAGCTTCCACCCCGCCCGCGACGCGCCGCGAACATGGCGCCGCTCCGGCTCTGCGCCCAGGGAACCGTGAAGCACGCGCTCCGGCTCGGCCACGAGGCGGCGAAGCTTCGAGGGGGCCTTGGCCCAGGGGGCTTGGTAGAGCTTCGGCTCCGCGGGGCGGTAGAGGAGCATCCGATCGGCCGCGCGGTCGAGCGCCAGCTGAAGTCCGTGCGTTCCGTCCGCGCGGTATCGAAGCCCGCGGCCGGGGATGTACCAGACGCGCCCCCGCTCCCGATCGGGCGGCCCTCCGAACGGATCGCTCCGCTCCAGGGTGACCGTGGCGGTCGCCTCCCGCGCCGTCAGGACGCGGCGGAGCGTGCGGGTGACCGCATCCTCCTGGCCGAGGGCGATGGGCGCCGTAAGCGCGGTGGCGACCACGATGGCGGCAGCAGCGCGGATGGCCAGCGCCAGGGGGAGGCGAAGACCCGGAGGAAGCCTGCAGCCCGCGAAGCGGGCCATGCACAGCGACCGGAGGGTCTTCGCTTCCCCCTGGCGCGGGTTCACAGCGGCACAGCGGCGGCTCATCGCGGCTCCTCCTTCGCAGGAGCGCCGATCAACCGCCCCAGGAGTTCGCGCCCCTCGGGATCGTCCAGCGAGACCACGCGCCATTCGGAGGGCGCGGGCGGGAGGAGCCGGAGCTTTCCCTCCGGGAGTGTCCCGATGTCGCGCACGTCGAGGCGGACGCGAGCGTCGTCGCGCGACCACTCGATCCAGCGCGGGTAGCGCCCCGCGGCGTAGCGCCGAAGCGCCCCGTAGCGCACCACCGCGACGCTTCGCGGATCGTCGGCGCGGGCAAGTTCCAGCCGGCGTGGTTCGCCGCGCGACGTGATGTCGAGCGCGAAGGTTACCGCCCCCGCCTCGGTCTCTCCGGTGCCGCGAAGCCTCCATCCGTCCTCGATCGGATCGGCCGCCGCCCGCTCCAGCGCGTCGCGGATCCAGCGCGGTCCGAAGTCCCAGGGGCGAAGCAGGAAGCGGAGCCCGTCCGCGCCGAATCCGCTCTCCGGCCGCACCAGCCCCGCGACGCCGAAATCCCTGGGGCGGATCGCGACGAAGACCGAATCGCGCAGGAGCGTCGCGTCGAGCACGCGGAGTGGGCCGGAATAGCCGATGACGACCAGGCTCTCCCCCGCCGAGCCCCAGCGCGCCTCGAAGGACCCGCCGCGGCCCGCGATGTCGGCCTCGATGTCGCCGACGCCGCGGATCGGTCCGCCGGCCGCGGCACGATCGGCCAGGAGGCGGGCGCGCGCGTCGGCGCCGCTGGCGCTGACCGGAACGCGGGCGCAACCGGCGAAGAGGATGGCCGTCGACGCCGCCATCGCCATCGTCGCGAGGAGCGCCCGTCTCGGCGGCTGCGGCTTCGGCGCCAGCGGGGCTCGGGCGCAATTCGCTTGCGCGTTCGGCGTGAGGCGGGCACCCTCCGGCCCATGCAAACGCCCTCTTCCAGCGAAGATTCCGTTCCCTTCTGGCGACCTCCGGAGGGCGTGCTCCCGGGAGGAGTATGGTTTGGCATGACGACCCGCCTCGGGGGCTGGAGCCGCGATCCCTACGCCACGTTCAACGTGAGCCTCGGCGTCGGCGACGATGCCGAAGCGGTGCGAAGGAATCGCGAGGCGCTCAGCGCCGCGCTCGGCT
>JANOOP010000146.1:0-16641 GCA_031421415.1 Candidatus Eiseniibacteriota bacterium | reverse complement strand
GCGGCTTCATGGTTCTCGAAGGAATCGAGCAGTACGTCGGGCGAGTGGTCGGCCAATTCCTGACGACTCACCTGCCCGGTGGCGACGGCGACCACGCGCGCGCCGATGGCCCGCGCGCAGGAGATGTCCTTGGGAGTGTCGCCGATCACGGTCGTGTCGGCCCCCGAGAAATCGCGGCCCATCAGCGCGCGCGCCTTCTGGAGGGCGATGGCCGCCAGGACCGACCGGTTCTCGTGGTCGTCGCCGTAGGCCCCGAATCGGAAGTAGGGCTCCAGATTCCACCGCTGCAGTTTCAGCTGCGCGCCGCGGAGGACGTTGCCGGTGAGGAGTCCGACCAGGACGTCGTCCAGCTTGTTCAGCCGCTCCAGGAGTTCGCGGACGCCGGGAAAGAGACGGGCGCCGTCGTGATTCGGCATCTCCATCTCCAGATGCTCCACGTAGCGGCGGAGGCATTCGTCGCGCCGCTGATGGATCACCTCGTCGGCGATGCCCGCCAGCCGCATCAGCTCGGTGACGCACTCCGGGTCGGTCATCCCCGCGAAGCGGAAGGTGCCGACCGGCCCCACCGTGGCGTACGTCTCCCGCAGCGCGCGCGCGAAGGCGATCTTGGGCGCGATTCCCTCGCGAAGGAGCGTGCCGTCGATGTCGAAGAGGACGAGGCGCATGGGGAGGGGTGGAACGGCGAAGGCTAGTTCGACTCGACGCGCAGCTTGCCTCCGTCGCGCGTGAGCACGAGGGGAGCGCTGTCGACGCCGAAGCCGCGCCTGCCGGGATCGGCGGTGAAGCGGAGGCACTGGACCACGACGCGTCCGTCGCGTTCCTTCGCGACGTCGGCGACCGAGTAGGCCAGTCCCTGGCGCCGGCCACTGGTCCTGTCGCGCAGTTGGGTGCGCGCCGGGCGAAGTTCATCCGAAACGCCGAGCGACACGGCCGTGTCGAGGACTCCGTCGCTATCCCACGACATGGATGCGGTGGTCTGGCGCGAAACGCAGGCCCAGGCGCCGCCGGTTCCGGCGAATAGAAACGATTCGTCGCGGCTCTCGACCACCTGCCCCGCTTCGTCGGCGAAGAGCAGGAAGGCCGTCGCCCGGAAGCGCCCGGGGCCGGCTGCTTCGACGCTCTCGTTCTTGAAGTCGAACGCGACGAGACGCGCCTCCTACGGTCCGTAGAGTTCCTCCGGCGTGACGCTCCGCGGAGCCATGGCCGCCACCTTCACGGCGCGCCCCGTGGCGCGCGCGGCGCTCCCTTCCTGGCGCGCCGCGAGAAATCGTTCGACGGCGTTCACGCGGGAGGGATCGGCGGCGGGCGGGGGAGGCGGCGTCTGGCCGAGGCGAATCTCGGTCGCGGAGCCCGTGGGGGCGTCGGGAGCGGGATCGGCTCCGGCGAAGGCCGGAACGGCGGCGACGAGGACGAAGAGCGCGAACAAGGCGGGCCGCATAGGCGAGAAGTGTAGCACCACGGCGTGGTCGGTCAAGTGGCGTGCGGGGCCGTGTGGCGCGCGGGGCCACACGGGAACGCGCGGGGCGAGGCGCGCCGGTTCACGAGGCGGGCGAACCGGCCCGGAGCCGGGCGCGAACGCGATGGGCGCGTCCGGCCCGCTCCGGGCCCGGCGTCCCCCCTACGGCCGGACGATCAACTTTCCCACCGGGCGTCCTGGCGCCCCCGTGGCGGCGCCGGCGGATGGTTGCTCGACGAGACGCGGATTGTTCGTGTGCGCCATCGCTTCTTCCCGGGAGATCTTCCCCGAGGCGAACAGGTCCATGATCGCCTGATCGAGCGTCTGCATACCGTGCTGCGACCCGACCTGCATGACGCTCGCGATCTGCGTCGTCTTCCCTTCCCGGATGAGATTTCGCAGGGCCGGAACGCCGACCAGGACTTCCAGCGCGGCCGCGCGGCCCTTGCCGTCCGCGGTCGGGAGGAGCGTCTGCGCGATCACCCCCTCGAGCGACTCGCTCAGCATGGTCCGGATCTGCGACTGCCGGTCGGCCGGGAAGATGTCGATGAGGCGGTCCACCGTCTTGGCCGCCGAATTGGTGTGAAGGGTGCCGAAGACGAGATGCCCCGTCTCCGCCGCTGTGATGGCGAGCGCGGTCGTCTCCAGATCGCGCAACTCGCCGACGAGGAGGATGTCCGGATCCTCGCGGAGCGCACTCCGGAGCGCCGCGGCGAAGCTCTCCGTGTGGGAGCCGACCTCCCGCTGCTGCACCAGGCACTTCTTGCTCTCGTGAACGAACTCGATCGGATCCTCGATGGTGATGATGTGCCCGTGCCGGTTCTCGTTCACGTAGTCGATCATCGCCGCGAGCGTCGTCGACTTGCCGCTCCCGGTCGGGCCGGTCACCAGGACCAGGCCGCGCTCCCGCATCGCCAGTTCGCGAAGGATCGGGGGCGTTCCCAGCTCGTCCAGGGTGCGGATCTTGGCGACGATGACGCGATAGACGGCCGAGACGCCGCGCCGCTGGCGGAATACGTTGGCCCGGAACCGGGCGAGCCCCGGTATTTCGAAGGCGAAGTCGATCTCGGCGCCCTGCTCGAACGCGCGGCGCTGATCGTCCGACATCACTGAATAGACCAGCTCCCGCGCCTGATCCTCCACGAGCGGTTCCGCCTGCGAGCGGAGCATCTTGCCGCGAAGACGGATGAGCGGCGGCTCGCCCGTCGAGAGGTGGAGGTCCGATCCCCCCGCGTCGACGGTGGCCTTCAGCAAGGATTCCAAATTCAGCGTCATCGACTCTTCCCCCCGCGCGCGAGCGCGTCACGATCGTCATCGGTCAGGAGCGTCACCTCGAGGCATCCGGCGCGTCCCTCGGCGGTCTCCGGCGAGGCCCAGGCGGCGGCCCCTTCGTGGCGGCAATTCGGGAGCATCACCAGCGCGAACGGGCGGTCGCGCAGCACGGCGCGTCCCGCCGGCCGCGAAGCGAGGTAAGCGAGGAGCGCCTTGCCGTCCAGCCAGTCGGTCCTCGCGAAGACGAGTCGCCCGACCGTCGCTCCGGAGAGGACGTCGGCGATTGCCTCGCCCCGGAGCGTTCCGTCCAGCACGACCACGTCGGCCCCGAGGCCGAGGGCGAGCGTGTCCCAGCGCTCGCCGCCCGAAACCCCGGAGGCCGTGTGGACGCGGACCGCGTCGTGCGGGTAAGGCGCGACCGACCCGTCGTCCAGAACCAGGATCCTCCGCTCGTTCCGCGCGGCCAGCGCGGCGAGCGACGACAGAACCATCGATCCGCCCGATCGCGGAGGGCCGCTCACGAGGACGATTCCCTCGGGTCCGTCGACGAACTCGCGGATCTCGGCCTCGCCGATCGGCGAGAGCCCCAGATCGGAGAGTTCGGGAGCGTCGTGCGGGAGCGGGCTGATCCGGAGCACCGTCGCGACGCCCGCGATGGTACGCGCGTGAAAGACTTCCAGCGCGACGCGGCCGCCCTCCAGATCCACCGTCACGACGCCGCGCGCGGTGGTCGCGGCGCCGTGATCGAGATCGGGAACGCCGAGCGCGTGGAGTCGCGTGCGGAGGTAGAGCGCCGTCTCCGGCAACTCGTTCGCCTGCGTCTCCAGGCCGCGGTCGGTACGATAGGAAACGGTGAGCGAGGAGACGTTCGGGATGAAGTGGATCTCCGACGCCTTCCGTTCGCGCGCCGTGTGCAGATGAAAGAGGAGGAAGTTCCGGCCGCCCCGGTCCCAGACGATGTCGCTGGCCGGGCTCTCCAGCCCGGTGGCGAGACTGGCGGCGCGCACCTCCGCGGGGTTCGGACGCGCCGGGCCCAGAATGGTGTCGAGCGCGCGGCGAATCGACGCGGGCCCCCCGATCACGAACGAGACCGCGCACTCGGCGGCCTCCTGAAGCGAGGCGACCGCTTCGCTGTCGGAAGGATCGGCGCACGCGATCGTCACCCCGTCCTCCGGCGAGCGGAAGAGCGGAACGGCCTGCGTGCGGCGAAGGAGCGATTCGGGAAAGCGGCGCACCAGCTCGCCGTCGATGGCCTGCGGCTGGACGTCGGCGTAGGGGATGCCGAGCTGCTTGGAGAGCGCCCAGATGATGCTCTCCTCGGTCGTGAATCGGAGTTCGACGAGCGTCTCGCCGATCATGCGGCCCGTCTCGATCTGGCGCGAGACGGCCTGCTCGATCTGCTCGGATGTAACGAGGCCGCAGTCCATCAGGATGGACGTCAGGCGGCGCGTCGGACGGGTCGTCGAGGTCACAATCTTCCTCCAGTCTGGGGTAACGACGGATGGAACCCGGCGATGCAAATCGCAATGTGCGTGCCACCCGCTGGCGGCCGCGTCGGGGCGCCCACCTCTTCCGGCTCCGTCGGGTGGAGCGGACGCAATGGCAGGAGGTTGCGCGCCGCCGCCGAGCCTCCGCCCCGGTGGCGCGCGCGGCTCCGGAACGGGCAAGATCGAGCCGATTTTCTACCGCCGGCCAGTTCCAATCCGCCACCGGCCTTGCGGCGCCGCGCCATGCAAGGGTAGAGTCCCGACGATTTCACGACGTCCACTTGGGGATGCGAGGGAAGGGAATCCATGAGCGGAGCGACCGCGAAGAAGACGAACACCGGCGGCAAGCGTGCCGCCCCCGCCAAGTCGCCGGCGCCGGAAAAGGCGCCCCGGAAACCGGCCAAGGTCGTGCGGCTGACCGCCGCCGACATGGCCGAGAAGCAGCGCGAGATCTCGGTCAGCGAGTTCTTCACCAAGAATCGCCACCTCCTCGGATTCGACAGCCCCGCGAAGGCGCTCCTCACCACGGTGAAGGAAGCCGTCGACAACGCGCTCGACGCGTGCGAGGAAGCGGGAATCCTCCCCGACCTCCTGATCGAGATCCAGGAGATCAACGAGACGCGCTACCGCGTGGCGGTGCAGGATAACGGCCCCGGCATCGTGAAGGCACAGGTGCCGCGAATCTTCGGGCAGCTCCTCTACGGCTCGAAATTCCACCGCCTCCGCCAGTCGCGCGGGCAGCAGGGGATCGGCATCTCGGCGGCGGCCATGTACGGACAGCTGACGACCGGGCGGGCGATCGCCGTCATCTCCAAGCCGGGGGTAGGAAAGCCGGCGCACCGCTTCGAGATCCAGATCGACACGCGGCGGAACGCGCCGGTCGTGGTCGCGGACCACGAGGTGCAGTGGATCCCCGCGCACGGTACGCGCGTGGAGCTGGAGATCGAGGCGACCTACAAGAAGGGGCGCCACTCGGTCGACGGCTACGTGGAACAGACCGCCATCGCGAATCCGCACGCGCAGATAACCTACGTCGACCCGAAGGGGGAGCGCGCCGAGTACCCGCGCGTGGCGCAGGAACTCCCGACACCGCCCAAGGAGATCAAGCCGCACCCGCACGGCGTGGAGCTCGGCATTCTCCTCAAGATGCTTCACGAGACGAAGGCGAGGAATCTCCAGGGATTTCTCACCAGCGAGTTCTCGCGCGTGAGCGCCTCATCCGCCGACGAGATCGCCAAGGCCGCCATGCTTCCGCCGTCGTACTCGCCGCACAAGGCGGCCCGCGACCAGGCGGAGGCGCTCTACAAGGCGATCCAGGTGACGAAACTGATGGCGCCGCCGTCGAACGTCCTCTCTCCGATCGGCGAGGAACTCCTCCTGGCCGGAATGAGGAAGCAGGTGGAGGCGAAGTTCTACGCCGCCACGTCACGATCGCCGTCCGTCTATCGAGGCAACCCCTTCTGCGTGGAGGCGGCGCTCGCCTTCGGAGGAGAATCGCTCCCGGGCGACGAGCTGATCACCATGCTCCGCTTCGCCAATCGCGTGCCGCTCCTCTACCAGCAGTCGGCCTGCGCGGTTTCGAAGTCTGTGACCCAGACGAACTGGAAGGCCTACGGTCTCCAGCAGTCGCGCTGCGCGCTCCCCACGGCGCCGATGCTCCTCATGGTCCACATCGCGTCGGTCTGGGTGCCGTTCACGTCGGAGTCGAAGGAGGCGGTCGCCTCCTATCCGGAAATCATGAAAGAGATCAAGCTGGCGCTCCAGGACGTCGGACGGAAGCTGGGTATCTACATCCGCCGCGGGCTCCGGGAGGTCGACGAGGAGAAGAAGCGCTCCTACATCGAGAAGTACATTCCCCACATCGGCATCGCCCTCCAGGAGATCCTCGGCATCGACGACAAGGAACGCGACAAGGTCTGCGCGACGCTGAAGGACACTCTCGAACGGAGCCGCACGTGAGCGAGAATCTGGTACCGAGGATCAAGAAAGAAGCGCGGGACGTCGAGGAACAGATCCTCAAGAAGAAGAAGCCGATGATGAAGTTCCCGGTCCGCTCGCTGGCGAACGTGAAGTACGCGGAGAAGACGGGGTACTTCGAGATTCGCGGCATGAAGAAGGAGCGGACCCTCACCGTGAACACGGTGAAGACCTTCGCCCAGACGCTCCGGATGATGGCGCTCTCGAAGACGCTGGTCGAGACCGACGACATCGCCACGAAGCGGGAGGCCTACTATGTCTCGAAGAACTGGGGCGACGCCCGCTTCCTGGAACAGACCGAGTCCGACACCGTGATGGACGACGTGGAGGCTCTCTTCGAGGTGAACCGCGAGCAGATGGGATTCGTCCCCGAGGAGAAGGGGGGCGACATCTCCGGCGCGCTCGTGGTCGTGGACAAGGACACCGACACGGGGAAGCCAATCCGGATCGACTGCACGAAGTTCGGGAGCGGCGCCTACTCCATTCCGATCTCGGTCGAACATCTGAAATTCGAGACGAAGGCGAAGTTCATCCTCGTCATCGAGACCGCCGGCATGTTTCAGCGGCTGGTGAAACACGGCTACTGGAAGAAGGCGAACTGCATCCTGGTCTCCATGGGAGGCGTTCCGACCCGCGCCTGCCGGCGCTTCATCCGGCGGCTGGCCGACGACAAGAAGATCCCCGTCTACGTCTTCGTCGACGGCGATCCGTACGGAATCTCGAACATCTACCGCACGTTCAAGGTCGGATCGGGAAACGCGGCGCACATCAACGAGTTCTTCTGCGTCCCGCAGGCGCGCTTCCTGGGCATCACGCCGCAGGACATCATCGACTACAAGCTACCGACGCACCCCTTGAAGGACGTCGACGTGAAGCGGGCCAAGGACGCCATCAAGAACGATCCCTTCTTCAAGCACCACAAGGCGTGGGCGAAGGCGATGGAGCACCTGGTCTCGATGGGGGTCCGCGCCGAGCAGCAGGCGCTGGCGGCGCACGGACTCAACTACGTGATCGACGAGTACCTGCCGCAGAAGATCGCCCACCCGGAGCGGTTCCTGCCCTAGAGTGCTTCGCCCGGCTCCAGACCACGCCGGAAGGCGGCGACTCGCCGCAGCAGATCGACGGGGCGGAATCTCACCGACGGTGGCGCGAGCCGGAGCATGGCAGCCTGCGCTCGACCGCCGTCGCTCTCGGATTCGACTCGATCGATCAGCGCCACCATGGACTCCAGTTCTCTGGCGCCCGAGATGGTGCGCACATCCTTGCCGAGCAGGTACGGACTGATGTCCTCGTGTGCCAGGGCCTCGGTCTCTTGCGACCATCGACGGTCGTCTTCGTCGGCGACATATCTCTCCATCGCCTCGGCAATGTCGCCAAGGTCACGCTCCCGCACGTAGGGGCGATCCTGGAACGAAACCGCTTTGAGCGTCACGATGCATGGGACGGTGGCGACCGCGATCGAAACGTCCTCGGCAACGACAACAGATTGCCGATGCTCGAACGCTAGACCCATCCCGATCACACTCATCCGCCGACCGCTTCGTGGCCAGGTCATTTCCCCCGCCCGCAGGTCCTCCTCGGAGATCGGAAGCACATGAACGTTTCCCCCTGTCCGGCTCCGCCACTCATGATCGACCCCCTGCGAAGGAGTCCAACCGGGCAGTGACAGCAGCTGACGGTGGACCGTGTCGGGCGGCACGATCAGGGTGATATCGATGTCGTTGGATTGCCTCTCATAGCCATCGAGGACGAGGCTGAGCGCGAGCGCGCCGATCAGAGTGAATTCCTGGTTCGGCCAGAGGCGTGCCAGGTCGCGCACCGTCTCTATCTGCGCGGTAGAAAGGGTCGTTACCACAGGTGGCCGAGGTAGCGTTCGTAGATCTCCTTTGCGGCCTCGATCGCACGCTCGTCCTTGGAAATGACCAGTTCGGAGTACACGAGCAAGGGGTCGACCGCGGTGGATGTAGGGGAGGGGAACGCCGTAGGAGATGGCACCCCGAGGAATGTAATGTCACCCGACGCGCTTTCGCGTAGTTCAAGCGCTCCCGTTGCCACGATGGGTTCCTCAGAAAAATGAAGTATGGTCTCCGTACCTCGGAAATGACCCGTTAGCCGATGAGCGGCGGCGGCTCCCCCCCATGCCCACCGGATCGCCTTCCCCTCGGCGTCCTGCCACCACCCGGGCCCGAGTTCGCCATGATGGAGACGCTCGTCGAGCATCTCATCGAGAGCTGCCCGGCTCGCCGCCCGGGATGTGTATCGGCCATAGACCAGCCGTGGGCGCAGCACGGTTTCGTACCCCACTAGCCAGCGATCGAGCAGAGCCCGTGGGCGCGCGAGGACAGGCCGTGTTCTCGTCCTGCCGATGATCCCATCGCGCTCCAGTCGGCGCATGGTCAGCGATACACCTGACTTGCTTACTCCAGCCTGTTCCGCCACTTCACGGACCGAGCTCTCTACTAGGGCAGGACGCGTGAGCAGGGTGAAGATGACACGATATCCCGCGCTCCCAATCCCACGCGTCCCATCCCTCGGAACGGCAGGCTTTCGCCCTTCGATCGTGGCAGTGTGGTTCTTGTCGAAGGCGACAAAGCAGTTCCCCGCCAAGTCGACGTAGTTGATGTTTCTGCTGCGAAGCCGCGCCCCTGCGGGTGCTGAAATGTAAGGAGCGAACAGAATCCACTCGTTACGCTCGAGTTTCTCGCTCCTCACCGTAAGATCCTCGACGAGTGAGTGGGATAGAATGGCCGTCCTTTTCTCCTCGACGAAGAGGCGCCGCGGGTGCCCGCCTATCCGGAGATTCAACAGGTAGTCCCACAGGTCTCCACGCATCCGCCGGTAGACGTGTAACTCTGCTTCTTCGACGAACGGGAGTTCGCTCAGTCGCTCTACATACCGCTTCGCAGCCCGGGAATGGGTCATTCGTTGGTCCTCGAGAGCGGAGAATTGCGCCAGGGTTGTCCTGTTGCCGGCCGTGTGATCGGGTCAGCGCCTGTCCATGAGTGGACATTATAAAGCACTGTCCACAAGTTGTGGACACATTAATATAATGGACGATTATTGTTTACTCGCTTTAATTGCAGAGACTTATGTGAAGTGAATCTCACGGGCAACAAGGTGGATCGCAGACGAGGATGTGAGAGAGGAGCGGAGACCGTGTGGGAGTATCAGCGTTGTGGGGTGCGGGATTTCCGCGCTACGTCTCGATCCAGATCGTGAGGGTGGCCCCGTCCTGCTCGATCGTGAGTTTTTCGCCCTTGGGAAGGCGCTGGATGTCCTTCCAGATGTCGCGCAGGCGGATCTCGCCGGAGCGCTTCGCGTCCGTGAAACCCACCGTCGTCTCGTCCTTGTCGAAGCTGATCTTCGCATCGGTCCCGAGCGCGACCATCGTGTCCATGATGCCCTTGGGAAGGCGCATCGAAACGGTTGCCAGATCCTTCCCCTCCTCCAGAACCTGGATGCGCACGTGCGCCTCCTTCCCGTACCACCACGGCTTCTGGCTGTTCAGGGGAAGACCGATCTGGACGCTCCACCAATAGCCCAGCGCCAGGCAAAAGGCCGCGAAGACGACCACGAGGAGTACGTTCTTTCCGCGTGCCACGAGAGGACCTCCGGGAAAGGGGTTCGGGGCGCCGCGGAAGGGGGGATCTTCATCCGCACGCCGTGGTGTCACCCACGCGCGCGGGATCCGAGGGTCTCGTGAACCCCGGAGCGGCAGCCCCTGATTCTCATTCTACGCCGAAAGGGGCACCCGGGTTTCGTTGCAAACTGGCGTCCCGGCCCACATTCGCCACTAGCTCCACGCTTCGCCCCCTACGCCCGCCGAACCACACCGCGATATCCCACGGCCAGGAGGAGCGCCAATCCGAACGTCGCCACCACCGTGGCCCCGGTCGGGAAGTCTAGCCTGTAGGAGGCGAGCATCCCCGCGACGCTGACCGCCACGCCCACGACCCAGCCGACCGCGAGCCGCGCCGGGGCCGAGTCGGCGACCAGCATGCCGACGACGGAGGGGACAATCAGGTACGAGAAGACAAGAAGCACGCCCGCCACGGCGACCGACTGCGTCACGACGAGACCGAACGTGAGGTAGAAGAGGAAGTCCCAGAGCCGCACTCGCCCCTTCGACATCCCTTCCGTCTTCCCGTGGGAGATGGCGAAGAAGGGGCGTCGCCAGACGAAGTGAAGGATTCCGATCCCGACGTAGAGGGCGGCCAGGCGCGCCACCTCCTCCGGCGTGGCCGCGAGGAGATTCCCGACGAACATGAACCTGATGTGCTCCGCTCCCTCCGGCGTGCGGTCGACGATCAGGATCGCCGTGGCCGCGGCGACCGCGTAGACAATTCCAATGAAGGCCTCCTGAGGAATGCGCCGCTTCTCGGCCTTCAGCAGGGCGATGAGCGCGGCGCCCAGGACCACCGCGCCCATCGAGAGCCAGCCGGCCATCGGATCGTGGAGGTCGTAGCCCAGCAGGAGTCCGATCGTGGCGCCGAGCGCCGCGACCTGCGCGAGCGCGAGATCGACGAAGATGACCCCTCGCTCCACGACGTGGAAGCCGAGATAGGCATGGATCCCCGCGATGGCGATGCAGGCTAGGAGCGGCCAGAGAAGCAGGCTAAGGGCGTCCATCATGGTGTGGCTCCCGCCAGCGCCTTCCGGATCGCGTCGAGCTGCGTCTCGAAGAGCTGAATGTAGTCCGTGGCCTCCGGCGCCGCGCCGACCGAGGGGGGCAGGACCACCATCGGCACGCCGGCGTTCCGGGCGATCTGCCGCGATAGTCTCGGATCGAAGTAGGGCTCGACGATGAGGAGCCCCACCTTCTGTGCCTTCATCGCCACGCCGAGTTCCTGCACGTGCCGCGGGGCCGGCGGGACTCCCGGACGAGGCTCCACGTAATCGACGACCACCAGTCCGAACGCCTCGGCGAAGTAGGGCCACGAGCGGTGATAGGTCACGACCTTCATCCCCGTCAGTCCGAGCGCGGCCGCGCGCTTCTTCCACTCGGCGATCTTCGCCCGAAGCCGGCCTTCGAACGCCGCGTAGCGCTCCTGGAAGTAGCCCGCGTCGGCCGGGGCCAAGCGGGAGAGCGCGTCGCGGATGTTCGCCGCCATGACGATCCCGTTCTCGGGGTTCAGCCAGTAGTGCGGATTCCCCAGCGGATGGACGTCGCCCTGCTCGCGGCCGACGCGCGCGCCGAGCTCGAGGATGTTCACGTTCGCCGAGGCGTCGAGGAAGCCTGACGCGCCTGGCTGAATCCGCCTGTTCCGCGCGTTGTTGATCAGGCCGGGAGACCAGCCGATCTCGAGATCGCGACCCACCTGGACGAAGAGGTCGGCCTTCCGGAGCTTGAGGAGGTAGGAGGGCTTCGCGTCGACGAAGTGGGGGTCCTGGTACCCCTTCGCCAGCGGCTCGACCACGATACGGTCGCCTCCGATTTCCGCGGCGATCGACGCCAGATCCTGCGTCGTCGTGACGACGCGGAGCTTCCCGCCCGCGTGGGCCGTGCCCACCTCCGCGATCGGATCCTGCTGGAAGAGGGGGATGCGTGCGCCGGGCGCGAGGAAGCCGAGCGCGAGAATGACAGCGCCCGCGAAACGGGCGAGACCGCCGAAACGTCGGATCATGGCTCTATCTCCTTTCGGCTCAGAACGGGTGCGCGCCGTGCGGGCCGATGTTGAACGTCGTCTTGAAGTAGTACTCGGTCACCCTCGCGTCGCCTTCCAGCTTCTGGCGGCGGACCTGCGCGCTCATGGAGGCGAATTCGCTCGGAAGGTAGGTGAGGAAGCCGAGCACGCCCGTGGCCGCTTTCTCCTCGGCCGCGTCGAGGTTGTCCGACCAGTCGTAGCGGCCGCCCACGCGCCAGCGCCGGGCGAACTGGAAGTCGCCCCACGCGTAGCCGCCGGTGCGCGTGACGTCGGGGCCGTCCGGCGTCTCCGCCGTTCGCTGCATCCACTCGACCTGCGCGATGAAGGAACGGTAGATGGCGCGCCGCGGGTTCTTCCAGCGAAACGTCACGTCGCCGCCCACGACTCGGGCGCGAAGCGCCCCCGGATCGGACAGGAGAAGGGAGAGCGAGTCGATGCCGATCGGGCCATTCGCGCCATTGGCGTAGGAGCCGCCGATCGCCACGTTCGAGGCCTCGCTCAAGTCGAAGAAGGTCGACAGACGCCCCAGAAAGAGGAGGTCCTTGCCGCGGTAGGGGGCGAAGGCGGCCGGCTCTCCGCCGAAGCCTGGCGTGTTCGTGATCTCTCCGTCGAGATTCGTGTAGAAGGGGAGATGCGGGACGAGCCATGAGGCCGAAAGCCCCTCGGCGCTCAATCCCTCTTCCCCGAAGAATCGTTCCGCCGCCAGAGGACGATCGGCGAATACGGTCTCCGGCGGATGGGTGCGATTGAACTTCCCGAAGTTGCCGCGGAATTTCCCGAGCTTGGCGATGAGCCCGCCCGGCAGCGAGTGAAGGGTCAGGTATCCCTCCTCGAGATCGATCCCCTCCGCGGGGCTTACCGAGATGAAGAAGTCGGCCCGGCTATAGGGATCGACGTTCGCCTGGAGGCCGAGTTCAGCTTCGCGGAGCGAGAACGCCGAGGAGCCCTCCTCCTCGAGCCGGTCCCCGGCTTCACCTTGAAACCAACCGATGACGCTGACCGCGGGGTTGAGAAGGTTCGCGCCCTGGGGCGGTACACCGGGCGACGATGTCGATTGGGCGGACGCGACCGCCGCGAAGCCTGCGCCGAGGAGAACCAGCGCCAGGACCGCGGTGGTCGCGCGAAATGCGTGACGCACGACAGCCTCCGAAGTTCGGTTGTGAAACGAGAAACGGGACGAGTCGGGAGCGGCTAGGCGAGCGGTGGGGCGCGGCCCGGGGGAGTGGAGGGATACGGTGTGGCGGCGGAGGGAAGCGTCTGGGGCGCGGGCGACAGGGCTGCCACGGCTGGTTCGGCTACCACGATCGGCGTGCCGAGGTCGGCCGAGGTGAATTGCAAGGCGTTGCAGACCTGGCAGGTCGGGGCCCCGGTGTGCTCGTGGACCAGCACGATCCCGATCCACACTCCAACGAGGAGGAGGGCCAGAACGGCGGGGAGCAAGAGGGTTCGTCGAGCGGCGTGCGACATTATCCTGTTCAACTCTACCAGCGACCGCGTGGTTCCGCCACCCCGCGCGCCACCGGGGAGAACTACCCTTTCCGGGAGGCCCAGATCATCCCGACTCCCCAGACGATGAGGAGAACCGGCCAGTAGCGAAAGATGTTTCCGTGGAGGTAGCCGAACTCCTTGAGAAGGAGAATGGCCCCCACGGCGACGAGGGTGAGAGGGAACGCAATGCTCGTGTGACCGCCTCCGGCCATCCTTATCCTCCGGCGCGCTGCGGCGCGCGTTTGATCTTCACGTAAAGAAACATGCCGTCCACCACGATCAGGAGCGGCCGCCCCTTCCCCTCCGCGATCCAGATCTTCGCGTTGCCGCGCCCTCCGACGTGCTCCAGGAAATCGTCGGGGAGCGAACGGGCGGTGAGGGGCGAGAGGAACTCGACGCGTACCGGTCCCGAGGATGGGAGGAGGATCTCGGCGGCGCCCAGCACTCCATGAATCTTGATCTTCGCGGGGGCCGACGCGCCTACGTGCAGGCGGACGCCTCCCGACATGATCGTGACGTCACAACTCTCCGGGCGAAGCCGCGTGAGGTCGAGGTCCGCTCCCGAGAGAATCGTCTCCGTTTTCAAGCGCACGGGTGTCCGCTCGGGAGCGCGCAACTCGAGTTCGGCGCCGAAGGGGGCCGTGTTGGGGATGAGCACCCGCCTGGGCCAGACGAACTCGCCGGTCCTGCCCCCAACGCTCCAGACGTGCTCGGCGTCCTTCTCGCTCACGCCCCGAACGGAGGCCTCGAACGAGCGGGCGCCCGCCCTCGAGACCGAATCGCGCGCCCCGCCGGCCGCGGCGGCTGCGAGCGAGAGTCTCCCTCCGAACGTCCGCGCGCGAATGGTCAGCGCTTCCACCGGCGGGCGATCGAGCCCATGCCGCGCCACGTGAGCGGTCCCCGCGGCAGCCTTGTTGTGGGCCAGCCACCAGCCGCCGAACGCGATCGCGCCGATGGCCAGGAGCGCCGTCAGCCAGCCGAGAACGACGTTCTTCATGGCGTTGGCCAGGAGCGCGAGGCCGAACAGAACGAGGAGAGCGGGCCAGAATTGCAGGAACCAGGGCATCACGCCCGCGGGCAGATACCCTAACTGCGAGGCGAGTAGGACCCCGCCGATCCCGACGAGGATCGCCCCTATCAAGAGCCGTCCGAAGCTCACGCCGGATGAGTACCATGCCGCCCGGGCTGGTGCAAGGGATGCCTGTGGGGGGCTGTCCGATATGGTGTGATCGCGGACGGGGCATCCGGGGTTCGCGCGCCAAGTGGCTAGAGTGAAGTAACTTGGGTAGCCGCCTTGGGTATACCAAAGGATGAGTGAAGGCCAGTTAACTTTCTCTTGCACACCCGCACTTTGGACTGCATTCTTCACTCCGTCGCGGACGGGAAATAGCGCCGCGACATCGGAAAGCCCAATTCTCCGGGGCCCTGCGCCCCGACTCGACGACCCTGGAGGCAACGTGAACCACCCACGAATCACCCTCGGCTTCGTGACGGCACTCTCCATCGCCCTCGCTGCACCCCCCTCCGTCGCCGCCTACCCCTCCTACGCCGATCAGAAGGAGGGGGGAGCGACTTCCCGATTCCGCCTTCACGGATACGGCGAGGTCCACTACAACAACCCCCGCACCGGCACCATGGATCAGAACGCGACGAGCGAGGCCGACTTCCACCGCTTGGTGCTCGGCTGGACGTACGACTTCACTCCCGAGATCCGCTTCGACGCCGAGGTGGACTACGAACACGCGGCAGGCGAGATCGAGCTGGAGTACGCGCACCTCGACTACGATCTCGGCCCGACGACATCCTTCCGCATCGGGAGCCTTCTCATGCCGGTCGGGCCGCTCAACGAATTCCACGAGCCGCCCACGTTTTACAGCGTCGAAAGGCCCTACATCCAGAACAGCATCATCCCGACGACGTGGCAGGAGAACGGCGTCGGCGTGGTGGGACGCGCCGCGAGCGGCTCGGTGGGATACCGGGCCTACCTCGTCGCCGGACTCGACGCGAGCAACTTCACCACCTCGAGCGGTCTGCGCGGCGGCAGGTCCAAGGGAATCAAGTCGAAGGCCGAGGATCTCGCCGTGGTGGGACGGCTGGAGTACGCGACGACCGCCGGCGTTTCCTTCGGCCTGTCGGGCTACTACGGAGGCGCGGATCAGATGACGGTCGACTCGGTCGACGTGAAGGTCGGTCTCGGCGTCGCCGACGTCCGCTACAAGCGGCACGGTTTCGACCTTCGCGCGCTCTTCGCCCGCATCGCCGTGGACGGCGCGGAGCAGGCGAGCGTCCTCTCCGGCGAGTCGATCGGCGAGTCGATGCAGGGATGGTACGGCGAGGCGGCCTACGACCTCCTCCGCCGCGACACGAAGCCCGATTCCCGCCGCTCCCTCTGGCTCTTCGTCCGTCACGAGAAGTTCGACACCAACGAGGAGATGCCGGCCGGCTACACGGCCAGCCCGGCCGCCGACCGCCGCGTCACCTCCGGGGGACTGGCCTACATGCCGATCGAGAGCGTCTCGTTCAAGGCGGACGTCGAGCACTGGGAAGACGAGACGATCGGCCCCAACAACCAATTGAACCGCGTCAATCTTGGCGCGGCCTTCATGTTCTGATCGTGGATCGGAAGGAGCTCGTCATGCGCGCACCCCGGATCGGCACCGCCATCTTCGCCGTCGTCGCTGCCGCGATCGTCCTCGGAGCGATCGCCGCCGCCCCCTCGAACGCCGCCCCCTCGAACGCCGCGGCCGCGAACGCCGCGGCCGCGAAGGGGACGACGCCGGCCGCCACGGCCACCGACGCCGCGGCCTCCGCGCCGTTCGCCCGCGTCTACCTGGCGCTGCGCGGCTGCACCTCCTGCTCGCACTGCCGGACGACCATCCGCCAGATGACGAAGGGGAGCGCCAAAGGGGGCGAGACTCGCGTCAACGGAGACCAGGTCGAAGTCCTCTACGCGAAGCCGCGGGTCGTTCCGCTCCGCGAGGTCATCCGCTCGCTGGCCGACAACCGGCTTCACGATCTGAGTCTCGTGGACGTTCTCTTCGAGGCGAAGGGCGTGATCGGAAAAGGCGCCGACGGCGCGCTGATCTTCACGCTCGATGAAACGGGGCAGGTTTTCCCGATCAGCCTCGCCGACCAGGTGAAGAACCCCGTCGCCGGCCGCCCCGTGCGCCTCGTCGCGCTCGTGGAGGGCTGGCGAAAGAAGGGCGCGCTGACGCTGGTGGCGCGAGACGTCCAAGCCGCTGTGTAGACGGCCAAAGCCCGGCGGAACGCCCCGGCGTCGCTCTTGACACGATCGCCCCGTCCGCGCACCATCCCC
>JANOOP010000145.1:0-15288 GCA_031421415.1 Candidatus Eiseniibacteriota bacterium | reverse complement strand
CGCCGGCTACGCTTCCACCGCCACGGTGGAGGCGGAGGGGAACGGCTACCGGGCCGTGGCGATCGACCCCGCGCCCGCCGCCGGCTTCTACGAATTCGAAGCCGAGGGCCGGCTGCTCGCCACCGTGGCCGTGAACCTCGATCCGATCGAGAGCGACCTCGCGACTCTGCCGGCCGATTCCATCCGCGCGGCCGCTCAGCCCACCTCGCTCCCGCGGATCGCGATCCTCTCGAGCGCCTCCGCGCTGGAACGCCACCTGCGCGCCACGCGCCGCGGGGAGGAACTCTGGCTGCCGCTGCTTCTCGTCGCGGCGCTACTCCTGGCGGGTGAACTCCTACTCGCGAGCGCCCGGAAACTCCGCGCATGAGTCCGAACGCGGCGAGGCTCGAGTCCGAGGGACTTCACGCCAGGCTCCTGGAAGCGGTCGCGGCCCATCCCGCGACGCCGAAACTCCTCGATCGGGCGAGGGCCGAGGCCGCCATCGGCGCGGGGATCCCCCGCGCGGGCGTGCGCGTTCGCGGCACCGCGGGAAGCGTGGCCGCCATCCTGACGTCGCTTCTCGCGCGCGAGTCGGGATTCCCGATCGCGGTGGTGACTCCCGATCTCGATCGCGCCGAGTCGTGGCGCGACGACCTGGCGGCGTTCCTGGGCCCCGATCGCGTCGCCTATCTTCCGCCGCTCGACGTCGTGCCGTGGAGTCACCAGACGCCGACCGCTCCCGTGCGCGACGAGCGACTCGACGGCCTGGCGCGACTCACCGACGCCTCGCCTCCGGTCGCGGTCATTCCGGCCGCGGCGCTCCATCGCCTCGTCCCGCGCCCCGCCGCGCTTCGCGGCCGCGCATTCACCATTCATCGCGGATGGCAGGGAGACCCTCGGGACGTCCTGGGACGCCTCGTTCTCCTCGGATACCGCCCGGTGAGCGAGGTGAGCGAATCGGGCGAGATCAGCCGGCGGGGTGGCATCGTGGACGTCCATGGGCCGGGCATGGAGGAGCCGGTCCGCCTCGAGTTCGACGGCGACGAGATCGCCTCGCTCCGGAGTTTCGATCCGGCGACGCAGCGCTCGACCGGCACCCTCGACTCCATCCGGATCGTGCCGGCGCGCGAACTGCTCTACGCCGACGATCTCGAGGAGCGACTTCGCCCCTTCGGCCGCGGCGTCCTGGCGTCGGGCGAGGAGGCGAGGCGGCTTCGCGATCTCGTCTCCGAGGGGATCTACTTCGAGGGGGCCGAGTGGCTGGCGCCCCATCTCGGCCTCGAACTCGGCTCGCTCCTGGATCACCTTCCGGCCGGCACGGTCCTCTGGATGGAGGAACCGGACGCGGTGGAGCGGGAGCTGGAGCAGGTGGAGCGGGAAGCGGAGCGGCTGGAAGCGGCCGCGCGCGAGCGAAACCCGCTCCTGCCGCCGCGTGAAACGCTCTTCGAGAATCCGGAGCGCGTGGCGGAGCGGCTTCGCGGTTTCCCGCGCTTCGAGTCGGCGGTCACCGGAAAGGACATCAAGGAGAGCGGCGACGTCATCGGCTTCGACGCTCGCCCGCAGCCGGCCTTCGGCAGAAAACTCGATCTCCTCCGCGGCGAGCTGAAGCGGCTGGGCGAAGTCGGCTACCGGCGATCCATCGTCTGCGACAACCGGGGTCAAGCCGACCGTCTCGAGGAACTCCTTGGGGACGACCTGGCGACGATCGAGGTCGGCTCGCTGGTAGGAGGTTTCGTCCTCCCGGCCGCGCGCGTCGCCGTCTTCACCGATCACGAGATCTTCGCCCGCTACCGCCGCCGCCGCGGACGGCGCCTTCGTCCCTCGGCCGCCGCCATGCGCGAACTGCTCACGCTGGCGCCGGGCGACTACGTCGTCCATCTCGATCACGGCATCGGCGCCTACCGGGGCCTCCAGCGGCTGCAACTCGACGGGCAGGAGACCGAGTGCATCCAGATCGACTACGCGGGCGGGGACCGCCTCTTCGTCCCGATCGACCAGCTCGGCCTCATCGAGCGATACGCGGCCGAGGAGGGACACGCGCCGACGATCCACCGGCTCGGCGGCACGACCTGGGCGCGGACGAAGGCGAAGACGAAGAAGGCGATCGCCGACATGGCCGAAGAGCTCCTCCGCCACTACGCCGCGCGGAAGGCGCACCCCGGTCACGCCTACCCGTCCGACACGCCGTGGCAGCGAGAGCTGGAATCGTCCTTCGTCTACGACGAGACGCCCGATCAGCTCCGCGCCATCGACGACGTGAAGAGCGACATGGAATCGTCCAGGCCGATGGACCGTCTCATCTGCGGCGACGTCGGCTACGGCAAGACCGAGGTGGCGATTCGCGCCGCGTTCAAGGCGATCCAGGACGGGAAGCAGGTCGCCATCCTGGTGCCGACGACGGTCCTGGCGCAGCAGCACGGCGTCACCTTCTCCGAGCGGCTGGCCGACTACCCGGTACGCATCGACGTTCTCTCCCGCTTCCGGAACGCGAAGGAGCAGGCGGACGTCGTGGAGAAACTCGGACGCGGCGAGGTCGATCTCATCATCGGCACGCACCGCCTTCTCTCGAAGGATGTCCGCTTCTCGAACCTGGGCCTGGTGGTCATCGACGAGGAGCAGCGCTTCGGCGTGAAGCAGAAGGAGAAGATCCGGACGCTGGTGGAGACGGTCGACGTCCTCACCCTCACGGCGACGCCGATCCCGCGCACGCTCCACCTGAGCCTTCTGGGCGCGCGCGACATGTCGGTGATGACGACCCCCCCGCGCGGGCGCTACCCGATCAAGACCGAGATCGTCGAGACGAGCCGCGAGGTGATCCAGGACGCGCTCCTCCGCGAGGCCGACCGCGGCGGGCAGTCGTTCTTCGTCCACAACCGCGTCGAGACGATCGACCAGCAGGCGCACTACCTCCAGAGCATCGTCCCGCAGCTCCGCTACGGCGTCGCGCACGGACAGATGAAGGACACGCAGCTGGAGAAGGTGATGCGCGACTTCCTGGATCGGCGCATCGACGTGCTCGTCTCGACCCTCATCATCGAGTCGGGGCTCGACATCCCGACTGTGAACACGATGCTCATCAATCGCGCCGACGCGCTGGGGCTGGCGCAGATCTATCAGTTGCGCGGCCGGATCGGGCGCTCGCATCACCAGGCGTTTTGCTACCTCCTGGTGCCGCCGGGGAAGGTCCTGGCGGAAGACTCCGAGAAGCGCCTCCGCGTGATCGCGGAGAACGAGGAGCTGGGCGCGGGGCTCCAGATCGCCATGCGCGACCTGGAAATTCGCGGAGCGGGGAATCTCCTGGGTCCCCAGCAGCACGGCTTCATGACCAGTGTCGGGTTCGATCTCTATTGCCGCATGGTGGACGAGGTGGTGCAGGAGCTGAAGGGGATGGCGGTGGAGCAGCGGCCGGAGCCCGAGGTGGCGAGCGACCTCCCCGCCTTCGTTCCCGAGGAGTACATCACCGATCGCGACGAGAAGCTGGACGTCTACCGGCGCCTGGCCGCCATCGGCGACGCGGCGGCGCTCGACGCGCTGGCGTCGGAGCTGCGCGACCGCTTCGGCGCGCCGCCCCCCGAGGTCGAGCAGCTCCTGGCGCTCAAGCGGCTCCGCCTCCTGGGGCGCGACGCCGGAGCGACGCGGCTGCGGGTGCGCCGTGAGCGGCTGGAGCTGGAGTTCGGGGAGCCGCTGGGGCGCCAACGAGCGCTCGCCCTCGTCACCTCCATCCAGGCGAAACTGGAGTTCGCCGACAGCGCCCGGATCCTCCGCGTGACCAAGCCGGGAGATCCGGTCTTGTTGGCGACAAACATCTTGCGGCTGTTGGGGCCCCTTGGTAGCGTTTCGCCTCTTCCTTCCCCTGCGGGCACCGCCTGAACCGCCTGGCCTTGACGGGGTATAAGTGCCAAATGGAACTGAAGTTGCCTAGCAACCACCCAGGAGACTCGGGGATCGGGTCGAGGCCGGCCCTTCCCAGCCAGCCATGAATAGAAAGCGCGCGCGAACCACTCCGATCCGGGCGATCGCCACTCTCTTTCTCTCCACGACGATGGTCTTTGCGCTGGCGGCGGCCGCCGAGGCGAAGACGCCTCCGGCACTCCGCGGGGCGATCGCGACGGTCGGCGGGCGGAGCGTCGAGGCAATCGACATTCAGCGCGCCGCGCTGGCCCTGGGGCTGGAGCCGCCGCGGGGCATGACGCCGCGCGCCTGGCGCCGCACGCTGCTCGATCGCTGCGTCGACCGGGAACTCCTGGCGCTCGAGGCGGAGCGCCGCGCGCTTCTCGACGATCCGGACGTGCGCCGCGCGGTCACCGAGCGGGAGTTCGACCTGCTCATGGGCCTGCTCTACGAGAAGGTCCTCCTCCCGGGAATCGTCCCGAGCCCGGCGGAGTTCGACTCGATCAAGAACTCGGGCCGCTACCGGTGGCTCGACCTCCACTACATCCTGGTGCGCGACGACGCGGTGGGGCGCCTCGGCGACGCCGTGCGGATCGCCGATCGCGCGCGCCACGGAGCGCGCTGGGACTCGCTCGCGAAGATCTACAGCGGACACCCCCCGTCCGCCGCGGCGGGCGGCCGCTTCGGCCCCGTGCTGGTGAAGGACCTGGAGCCGGTGTCCCAGGACTCCATCGCCTCCGCGAAGCCGGGAGACATCTTCGGCCCCTATTCCGGGCCCTACGGACACGAACTCTATAAGGTGGGGGGCTGGATCGAAGTCGACGACGATTCGCTGATGCGGCTCCTCTCGGACGAACGGACGCGCCAGATCCATCAGCGCTACTACGATCGGGTCCTCCGGAGGTATCGCTTCGCCGCCGACTCGCTGAACGCCAGGCTGGCGATGGCGACCTTCCGGAGCGAATCGACCGACTCCATCCTCGCGTCGCTCCGGCCCGATGGCACGCGCGCGGGGCTAGGGATTCGCCCGGCGGCCGGAATCGTGGCCCGTGCAGACGGCGTCGCGATCACCATCGCCGACATAATCCGCTTCGTCCACCCGGCCACGGATGCGTACGGCCGAGTTCGCGTCCATGAGTTCCGCGACATGGTGACGCTGGCGGCGCGCGTGGTGCTGCACGAGCTGATCGTCCGCGACGCGCGCGAGTGGGGGCTGGACAAGGATCCTCTGGTGGCGCGCCGGCTCCGGCTCTGCCGCGACCAGGTCGCGACGAAGACGATGGTGGAGCGGGCTCGTCCGGCCGATCCGAGCGCGAACGCGCTCCGCGCCCTTATCGAGAAGAACGCATCGCGCTACCAGCGCCCCGCGGCGCGCGTGGCGCGCGTGGCCATGTTCTCCAGCGCCGACAGCGCCCGCGAGGCGCTGAAGTCCTGGAACGGAATTGGATTTCCATCCGATTCCACGCTTCAGTCGAGGGGATTCCTGATCCGGAACCATGTCAGGACGGGAGGGCTCTTCCCCCGGCAAGTCGCCACGCTGTCGGTTTCCGAAGCGAGCACCGATCCGATCAGCCTCAGCCTCCGGGCCCTCGCCGCCGGGCAGTTCGCGCCGGCGACCGAGACGGTCCAGGGATGGGCGGTCGCCATGATGACCGGCCGTGAAGACGCCGCCCCGCTTTCCCCGGAAGAGGCCGCGCCCCGCGCCCTGCGCGATTGGCGAGAGGAGATGGAGAACCAATGGGTAATCGGTCAGCTGGAACGGCTCCGGGCGAAGACCCCGGTCAACGTGGTCCCCGCGCGTCTCGAAGCGGTTCGACTGGCGCCCACGGCGCCCGGCGCGCCGGCGTCGAAGAAACGAGCCGCCCGATGATCCGCGTCGCCGGCCCCCGTCGCGGAGCCTCCCTCGTTCGCGCCGGAGCGGCGATCGTTCTGGCCGCGGCGTCGCTGGCCCTCCTTGCGGGTTCCGGGGAACGCGTCGGCGCCGCGGAGCGAATCGCGGCGATCGTGAACAAGAACGTCATCCTGGCGTCGGAGGTGGACGAGCGATTCCAGCAGGCCGCCGCGCGGTTCAGCGTCGACCCGCGCGACTCCGCCTCCATCGCGAAGCTCCGCCGGAACATCATCGATCAGCTGGTCGAGAACCAGGTCGTGCTGGCCGAGGCGGTCCGCCTCGGCATCACCGTGTCGCCCCAGGACGTGCAGGCGGCCGTGGACCGCGAGATCAGCGGGCTACGAGAGCGGCTAGGTGGCGACGCCGGCTTCAGCCGAGCGCTGGAGCAGGAGCGGATGACCGAGGCCGGTCTCCGCAAGCGCTACGAGCCGGACGTTCGCGAGCAGCTCCTCGTCTCGCGGGTGGTCAGCCGCGAGGTCCAGAGCAAGACGACCGTGACCGACGCCGAGATCCGCGCCTACTTCGAGTCGAACCGCGATTCTATCGGGAAGCGGCCGGAAGAGCTGAAGCTGGCCCACATCCTCATCGCCTTCGAGGCCGATTCGGCCCAGGCCAAGCGCACGCACACCCGCGCCGACAGCATCCGCGCGCTCATCGTGAAGGGGCGCCCCTTCGAGGAGGCGGCGCGTCAGTTCTCGGACGATCCGAGCGGCCAGCGCGGCGGCGACCTCGGCCTGTTCGGGCCCGGCGACATGGTGCCGGAGTTCGAGGCGGTCGCCTTCTCGCTCAAGCCGAACGAGATGAGCCAGCCGGTCCGCACGCGCTACGGCTATCACATCATCAAGGTCGAGTCGCATCAGGCGAAGAGCGATTCGACCAAGGAGTTGGTGCGCGCCCGCCACGTCATGATCGGCATCCGCCCGACCCCGCCCGACGAGGAGCGGGCCCGGAAGCGTGCGCTGGTGTATCGCGACTCGCTGATGCGGGGAGCCGACTTCGCAGCCATGGCGAAGCGGCATTCGATGGACACCGCCACAAAGGACTCGGGCGGCGTCCTGGGGGATATCTCGGTCGCCAGCTTGCCGGACAATCTCCGGGAGGTCCTCACCGGGCTCAGCCTGAACGAGATCAGCGTGCCGGTGAAGCGGGACGCCGGTTATCACATCTTCAAGCTGCTCGGGCGCGTCGCGGAAGAGGACTTCAAGTTCGACGACATCAAGGAAGACCTGCGCCAGTTGGTTCTGAACAAGAAGCTGGAGGAGTCGTACCGACGCTGGTACGAACGCGTCAAGAAGACCGTCACGATTGAGATCAAGGACTAGCGCCGGGAGGCACGCACTCGTGTCGCCGCGTCGTCCCACGCTCCTTGTCACCTGCGGCGACCCCGCGGGGATCGGCCCCGAAATCGTCGCGCGCGCCGTCGCGTCGACGTCGCTCCGGCGTGTCGCGCGGTTGGCGGTCGTGGGCGATCCCGAGATCTTCGAGCGCGCCCTCCATCGCACCGGCGCCCGCGCCCGGCTCCGCGTCGTCCGGCCCGAGTCGTTCGACCCGCGTGACGACGCTCCCGGCATCCCGTTCCTCGTCTCGAGCGACGAGGGGTGGATCTCCATCAGCCCCGGACACGCCACGGCCGGCTCCGGCCGCGCGGCGGCTCGGGCCATCGAGACCGCGGCCCGCCTGGCGCTGGAGCGACGCGTCGACGGCATCGTCACCGCGCCGATCTCGAAACGCGCGCTCCACATGGCCGGCTACCCTTATCCCGGACACACCGAGTTCCTCGGCTCCCTCGCGGGCGTGCCCGAGACTCGCATGCTCTTCGTCACGCGCCGCTTCCGGCTCGTCCTCGCGACCGTGCATCTGGCGCTTCGCGACGTGCCGGGCGCTCTCTCGAAGCCGTCGCTCGTCCGGACGATCGAGTTCGCCGCCGCGGCGCTGCGGAATTTCCGCTGGGGAAGCCGCCGCGCCATCGCGCTCCTGGGGCTCAACCCGCACGCGGGCGAGGAGGGACTCTTCGGCGACGAAGAGGAACGCTTCATCGCCCCGGCCATTCGCGAAGCGCGCGAGCGCGGCATCTCCGCCGAGGGGCCCTTTCCCGCCGACACCTTCTTCTCGCGCCACGTAGGACGGAAGGATTGGGGCGCCGTGATCGCCATGTACCATGATCAGGGACTCATCCCGGCGAAGGCCGACGGCGTCGGCGGCGCCGCGAACGTGACCCTGGGGCTTCCCTTCGTCCGCTCCTCGGTAGATCATGGCACCGCGTTCGACCGCGCCTGGAAGGTTTCCAGGAGCGCCGCGAACCGCCCCGACCCGGCGGGGCTTGCGACCGCCATTCGAGTCGGCGCCGATCTCGCGCTTCGCGCCGGGCGCAGCCCCCTGGAGTGGTCATGGCCCTGATCCGCCTGGAGCACGTCACCAAGGTCTACCGGGACCGCATCGCGCTGAGCGACGTCAGCCTCTCGTTCGAGGCAGGCGAGTGGGTCCTGGTGGCCGGGCCCAGCGGCGCCGGGAAGAGCACCCTGCTTCGAGTTCTGGCTCTGGCCGAGAAGCCGACGAGCGGGCGTGTCGAGGTCGATCCGATCGCGGTCATCGAGGCGCCTTCAGTCCCCGCCGCGATGGCGGAGGCAGGAGGCGTCGCGACCGAAGCGCCCCCCGCGCCGCCGCGTCGCCGGCGCGTCTCCGCGAGCCTCGTCCGCCGCCACATCGGCATCCTGGGCCAGGAGTTTCGCCTCCTGCCCGACCGGAACATCTTCGAGAACGTGGCCATCTCCTGCAACATCGGCGGCATCTGGGACCGCGCGCAGATCCGCGACCGGATCAACCCGCTCCTCGACCAGATGGGAATTCGCGGCGTGGAGGCGCTCTTCCCGAACGACCTTTCGGCGGGACAGAAGCAGCGCGTGGCGCTGGCGCGGGCCATGGCGCGGCATCCGAGGATCCTCCTCGCGGACGAGCCGACCGGGAATCTCGACCCGGGCTCCGCGGCGCAGATCTTCGCGCTCCTGCGCGAGATTCGAGAGCGCGGGACCCTCGTCCTGATCGCGACCCACGCGGAGGAGTGGATCCGCCGCTATCCCGGCCGCGTCATCCGCGTCGAGCGCGGGCTCCTCCGATCCGACGGAGCGGAAGGAGCGGCGGCATGATCGGCCCCATCAAGTTCATCGGCCGCGAGCTCTGGCGCGGCGTGGTGCAGCATCGGGCGCTGACGCTCACCAGCGTCCTTTCGATGTCGGCGATCCTCCTCATCTTCCTCTTCTTCATGATGGTGTTGCAGACCGTCGATCGCTACACGGGCGAGCTGGAGTCGCGCGAGGAGATCTCGGTCTTCCTGAACGAGGGACTCTCCAAGAGCGAGGTCGCGCACACCGCGGCCGCGCTCCGCGCGCTGAACGGCGTCGACAGCGTCCGCTACGTCAGCAAGGAGGAGGCGTGGGAATCGTTCCGCGCCGACATCTCCGACGAAGCGCTGATTCAGTCGGTCGGGTCGAATCCGCTCCCCGCCTCGTTCATCGTTCGTCCCGCGCCTCCCGCGCGAAACTCCGAGGGCGTGCGCGGCATCGCGCGCGCGGCCGAGACCGTTCCCCACGTGGAGGACGTCCGCTACGCCGGAGAGTGGGTTCTTCGCGCCGAGCAGGTCGTGGGAACGCTGAAGCGAATCGGCGCGGCGGTCGGCTTCATCGTGCTGGTCGGCGTTCTCTTCGTGGTCGGCGCGACGACGCGTCTCGCGGTGCAGGCACGGCTCGATTCGGTCCATCTGGTCCGTTCGCTGGGGGGCGGATTCCTCTTCACCGAGGCCCCCTATCTCGTGGAGGGATTCGTCCTCGCCTCGCTCTCCTCGGTCCTCACGATCGCGGTGGCGAAGCTCATCCATGACAGCCTGGCCGACGGGCTCTTCCGCCTGCTCTTCCTGCCGGCGCCGACGCTCCTCGCGTTCGTGGCCGTGAGCGGTCTCCTGGGCCTCCTCGGGAGCTGGATCGCGGTCGCGACCCTTCCGAGGAAATGGCTACTCTAGCCGCGCGCCGCCCCGGCGCGGCCACGCTTCCGCTCCTTTCGGCGCTTCTGGCGCTTCTCCTCGGCGCCTCCTTCGCCGCGCCTCCCTTGCTTGCGCAGACGGCCGCTTCCGATTCTGCCGGCGCTGCGCGCGAGCGAGTGCGAACGGACACCGAGATCGATGACCAGCGCCGCGAGTTGGAATCGCTCCGCCAGGAGCTGGATCAGCGACGCGAGCGCTCCAAGGAACTGAAGGGGAAGGAGAAGAACCTCCTCGGCCGGTTGCGCGAGACGGAGAAGAATCTTCAACTGACGATGCGCTACTTGAATGCGCTCCAGAAGCGGGAGCGCGCGCTTCAGGGAGACCTGGGCGACGCCACGTCGGAGCTGGCGCGGACGGCGGTGCAGCTGGAGACGGAGCGGCGGCGGCTGGGGTGGCGCCTGCGGGAGATCTACAAGCGCGGCCGCTCCTGGGAGCTGGAGCACGTCCTGACGGCCCGTTCGTTCGGCGAACTGGTGGCGCGGAGCTACTACATGGCCCGGATCGCGAAGGAGGATCGTTCGCGGATGCTCCTGACCCAGGCGCGGCGCGTGGAAGTGCAGGGCAACAAGACCCACCTGGAGGCAAGAAAGCGCGAGATCGACCGGCTCCAGGCCGAGACCGATCGGGAGCGCCGGGCGCTGGCCAGCCTGACCGGGGAGCGCCGCAGGCTCCTGCAGCGAATCCGCTCCGATTCGAAATCGAACGAGCAGGCCTCCGCCGAGCTGGAGCGGGCCCGGAAGCGGATTCTCGGACTCATCGAGACTTTGGAACGGCAGCGGATCGCCCGCGAGCGCGGCGCGCCCAGCGGGGAGGCCCCGCTCCTGGGCGATTTCGGGCGGAACCGGGGGCGGCTCGCCTGGCCCGCGAACGGCAAGGTGGCCCGCGGTTTCGGCCAGCAGACGAACCCCCGGTTCGGCACCACTACCTTCAATAGCGGGATCGACATCGCCGCCTCGTTCGGGACCCCGATCACGGCTGTTTCCAGGGGCCGGGTGGAGTACGTCAACTGGCTCGAGGGGTACGGCAAGTGTGTTATCCTCAATCATGGCGGCGCGTATTACACGCTCTACGCCCACGCTTCCGAGATCACCGTCCCGGTCGGCAAGGAAGTTGCCGCCGGGGAGACCATTGGCCGGGTGGGGGATACCGGCTCCACCTCCGGAACGGTGCTCCATTTCGAGATTCGCCGGGGAAAAGAAGCCCTGAACCCCCTCGAGTGGTTTCGGTGAGCCCCACTTCATGCCTCCAAAAACTGTTCAGCATCAAGAGGAAGCAGTAGCCTACCTCGTCGCCTCTTTGGGGGGCGGACACGTCGGGCATGCGTACCTCTTTCATGGTCCCGCCGGCGTCGGGAAGACCCGCGCCGCGCTCTGGTTCGCGCGCGCCCTCCTCTGCGAGACGCCGCTCCCGGATGCCGGGCCCTGCGACGGCTGCCCCTCGTGCGTGGCGAGTGCCGCGCTCCGCCATCCCGACCTGGAACTCCTGGTGCCGCTCCCGTCGTTCCGCACCGAGGGACGGACCGAGAAGCAGGCCGACGAGGCGCGCTCCGAGGCGAGGGCAGGAGTGCGGGGGCGCTATGCGCGCGAACCCTTCTTCGCCCCCTCGTTCGCGAAGCAGCCGGTCCATACGGTGGAGGACCTGGCACGCGCGAAACAGTTCCTTTCCCTCACGCCGCAGCGCGACGGGGGCGCGAAGGTCTTGATCGTGAAGGGAGCCGAGGCGATGACGGGTCCCGCGGCGCATGCCTTCCTGAAAGTTCTTGAGGAGCCGCACCCGAATCGCGTGCTGATTCTGGGCGCGCGACAGATCCGAGCGCTCCTGCCGACGATCGCCTCCCGCTGCCTTCACGTTCGGTTCCGCCCGCTGCCCGAGGCGTTCCTCGTCCGGGCGCTGGAAGAGCGCGGCGTCACGAAGGGAACGGCGCGGCTGGCGGCGGCGCTCTCCCAGGGGAGCCTGGGCCGCGCCATCGCGCCATTCGAGGCTCCGCTGGACGCGACCGGCGCGGCGCCGGAGGAGGCCGACTTCGCGAAGCTCCGTGCGGTGGCGAAGGAACTCTTCGTCCGCCCCGGCTCGCCGGCGATTCTGGGGCCGCTCCGCCGAGGGCGGATGGAGCGCGACCGCGGCCGCTTTCTCTCGGCCGTGTCGCTGGCCATCCATTACTACCGCGACGTCCTCCGGCTGAAAGTCCTGGGTGAGGGGACCGCGTTGGCGAACGAGGACTGGAAGCGGGAGATCGTGGCCGATGCCGCGTCGCTCCCCCTTCCGGCGCTCTCCCGCCGAATCCGAATTCTCGAGGAGATCGCGGCGGCAGTGCAGTCGAACGTGACCGCCGCGTACGCCGTCGCATCCGCCCAGCACCGAATGGGGCTGGGCGCCGCCTGATCCACCACCGACCGAACTGAGGCCCCGCCGCGGCGGGGAGAGACCGATGAACGAACCGCTCGCCACGGCCGGCGCCGTGGCTGATCCGAAATTCGCGCCGGCAGAAGCCCATGAAAT
Source organism: Candidatus Eiseniibacteriota bacterium (assembly GCA_031421415.1). Taxonomy (GTDB): domain Bacteria; phylum Eisenbacteria; class RBG-16-71-46; order SZUA-252; family SZUA-252; genus SZUA-252. Next base: position 2,995 of record JANOOP010000145.1, on the reverse strand, counting down.
TCTCGAGGTCGTCTTCAAGGCGCGCCGCCGCGAGTACTACGCGAATCCTAAAGAGGTCCCGCTCCGCGGCGGGGACTGGATCGTGGTCCAGGCCGAGCGCGGCGAGGATCTGGGTAAGGTCCACCACACGCACGAGTGGGTGAAGCGGGATCATCTCCCGGGAAACCTCCGCGCCGTGATCCGCCAAGCGCGCTCGGAGGACCTGGAGCGCCTGGAGCAGAACCGCGCCAAGGAAGAGCGGGCGTTCCAGACCTGCAAGGAGCGCGTCCTCCAGCGCGAGATCGAGATGAAGCTGGTCGACTGCGAGTACCAGTTCGACGGGAACCGCATCACCTTCTTCTTCACCGCCGAGAAGCGGGTCGATTTCCGCGACCTGGTGAAAGACTTGGCCGCCGTCTTCCGGACCCGGATCGAGCTGCGGCAGATCGGCGCGCGCGACGAGTCGGGGCGAATCGGCGGGATGGGTACGTGCGGCCGGGAGCTCTGCTGCGCGACCTGGCTCCGCGACTTCGAACCGATCACGCTCAAGATGGCGAAGGACCAGGGCCTCTCGCCCAGCCCGTCGAAGATCTCGGGCGCCTGCGGGCGGCTGAAGTGCTGCTTGCGGTACGAGCTCGATTTCTACAAGGGGGCGGCGCGGGAATTCCCGAAAATCGGAAGCCAGCTGGAGCTGGAAGGGGTCGCCTACGAAGTCGGTCGCGTCGACATTTTTCACCGAACGCTGACGCTCCACGACGAGGCGGGGAAGTCGAACGTCGTGATGATGGACGAACTCCCCGGCGGAACGAAGATCACGGGCCCTTCGCGCGACCGGCGCAAGGGGTGCGACAAGCAGGGGTGCGGCTCGCGAGGCGCCAAGCCGGGCGACGGGGGCCACGACGACGCGGCGGCCGGGCCTGCCGGGCCTGCCGGGCCGGGCACGTCGGAGCGCCCGGGACGTACCGAGCGGGGTGAACGCCGCGATCCGAGGCGGAGCACCGGGCGGCCGGAGCGCCCCGAATCGCGCCAGGGCGCGCCGCGGCCGGAGTCGCCGCGGCAAGAATCGCCGCGCCGGGAATCGCCGCGCCGGGAATTGCCACACCGGGAATTGCCGCGCTCCGACGCTCCGCGCGTGGAGCCGCCGCGCGCTGAATCGCCGCGACCCGACGTTCGGCCCGCGGGACGTTCCACCGCGCCGCGTACGGACGGACGCTCCGACCAGCGAGGCGGAATCTCGGCCGGAGGCGGCGAGCGCCGCCGGGGTCGCCGTCGTCGCGGCGGTGGATCGCGCGGCGGGCGCGGACCCGTCGCGGGACCGGGGAGCAGCGCGGGCGGCGAGTCGGGGAACGGCCCAGCCGGCGGTTCCTCAGGTGGTGCTTCCGACGGCCCGTCGGGCGGCTCCTCCGACTCGGGGCAGGGCCAGAGCGAGTGAACAAGTTCTACATCACCACCGCCATCGACTACGTGAACAGCATCCCTCACCTGGGGACGGCGTACGAGAAAATCGCAGCCGACGCCATCGCGCGCTACAAGCGGCTGGCCGGCTTCGACACGCGCTTCCTGATGGGGAACGACGAGCACTCGACCAACGTGGAGAAGGCCGCGCGCGAGAAGGGGCTCGACCCGAAAGTCTACTGCGACCAGATGGCCGAGATCTTCCAGGGCGTCTGGAAGCGGCTCGACATCTCCTACGACGACTTCATCCGGACGACCGAGCCGCGCCACGTCCGCGGCGTGCAGGAACTCTTCCGCAAGATCGCGGCGAACGGCGACATCTACAAGGGGAAGTACGAGGGCTTCTACTGCGTCGGCTGCGAGCGCTTCTATCCCGAGAAGGAACTCGTGGACGGGAAGTGCCCGAACCACAAGACCGAGCCGCAGTGGCTGAGCGAGGAGAACTGGTTCTTCCGCCTCTCGGCCTACGGCCCGCGTCTCCTGGAGCACTACGCCAAGCACGCCGACTTCCTGGTGCCCGACATCCGGCGAAACGAGATCGTGAACGTCATCGAGGGAGGACTGCAAGACATCTCCGTGTCTCGCGCCTCCACGTGGGGCATTCCGCTCCCCGACGATCCGACGCAGCGCGTCTACGTCTGGTTCGACGCGCTCATCAACTACATCACCGGCGTCGGCTATCCCGACAGCGACGGCCTCTGGCGCTACTGGCCGGCCGACCTCCACGTGATCGGGAAGGACATCACCCGCTTTCATTGCATCATCTGGCCCGCCATGTTGATGAGCGCTGGCGTGCCGCTGCCGAAATCGGTGCTGGGTCACGGCTTTGTCCACTTCCAGGGGCAGAAGCTCTCGAAGTCGCTCGGCAACATCGTGAACCCGCTCGATGTCGCGGAGAAATGGGGCGCCGACTCGCTCCGCTACTTCCTTCTACGTGAGATACCGCTCACGCGCGACGGCGATTTCACCTGGGACCTCTTCATCGAGCGCTACAACGCGAACCTGGCCAACGACTGGGGCAATCTCTTCACGCGGAGCGTCTCCATGATCCACCGCTATCGCGCGGGACTTCTGGCGAAGCCGGAGGCGGGAGCCGAACTCGGCACCCTGATCCGGAAGGCGCTGGTCGATTACCGCGAGGCGATGGATCGCTACGCCCTGGACGAGGGGATCGAGGCGGCCTGGACGCTCATCCGCCGCGCGAATCAGATGGTGGAGGAGGGCGCTCCCTGGAAGCTGGCGAAGGACCCCGCGAAGGCGGACGAGCTCGACGCACTCCTGGGGCAGCTGGCGGTCGCGCTCCAGCACACCGCGTTCCTCCTCTTCCCGATCATGCCGTCCACGGCGCGCCTCGTCTGGGAGACGCTGAGGCTCTCTCCCGCGATCGAGACGGTGCGCTTTCCGGCGGACGGCGCGCTCCTGGCTCCGCCGCCCGCCGGCGTGGCGCTGGGCGAGTCGCAGCCGCTCTTTCCCCGCATCGAGAAGTGATGCCCAGAGCCAACGCGCCGTGATCGACTCGCATGCCCACATCGGAAAGGAAGAGTTCGACGCCGACCGGGAC
>JANOOP010000144.1:0-4949 GCA_031421415.1 Candidatus Eiseniibacteriota bacterium | reverse complement strand
CGACCTCGGAGAGCGTGACCGAGCGGAGGATCGACTCGCCATTGTCGGTCTGCGCGGCCTCGCGGCTCCGCGGGTCTTTGAGTCGGGCGCGGAAGACGGCGTCGAGGTCGAGATCGACGAGAACCAGGTCCTCCTCGAAAGCCTCGGCGCGCGCCAGGTCCTCGCCGCGGGGTCCGAAGAGGCGGCTGTTGCCGTCGAAAACGAGTTCGTCCTGCCCGCCGGCGTTGTTCACGAACGCCACGAACGCCACGCCATCGGCGGCGCGCGTGGCGAGCATGCGGTCGCGGGAGATCGACTTCCCGGCGTGGAACGGAGACGCCGAGAGGTTGATGACCAGTTCCGCCTCGCCGTAGAGCGCAAGCGCGGTCGGCCCGGCGGGGGTCCAGATGTCCTCGCAGATGTTCACCGCGAAGCGGAGCGGCCCCCGGACGCAGACGAACGGGTCGCGGCCGGGGCGGAAGTAGCGGACCTCGTCGAAGACGCCGTAATTCGGCAGGTGGCTCTTCTGATAAACTGCGGCCAGCCGACCGTTGTGCGCAATGGCCGCCGCGTTGTAGACGTCGCCCGCCCGCTGCGCGAAGCCGACGATGGCGGTGATGCCGCGGGTCGCCCGGACCACCTCGTCCAGGGCCGCCTGGTTCTGCTCGATGAACTCCGGACGGAGGAGGAGGTCTTCCGGGGGGTACCCCGTCAGGACCAGTTCCGGGAACGCCACCAATTCGGCACCCTGGGAGCGGGCGCGCTCGATGAACTCGATGACCTTTTTGGCGTTTCCGGGGAGGTCGCCGACGACAGGATTCACCTGGGCGAGGGCCAGACGGACCACTCGTGGCGTCTTGGCGCGAACGTGCGCCGCCTGGGTGGGAATCATCACGAACGATCCTAGCACAAGGGGAGGCCATCATGTCCGCCGTGTCGGTCGCCGTGTTCGGCAGCAGCCAGGCCTCGCATGCCTCGCCCCACTACCGCCTGGCCGAATCGCTGGGACGCGCGCTCGCGAAACGAGGGGCGATCATCCGCTGCGGGGGATACGGCGGGATCATGGAGGGCGTGGCGTCGGGCGCGAAGTCAGAGGGTGGCCGCGTCGTCGGCTGCACGCTCAAGTGGTTCTCCGAAGCGCTGGCGCCGAATTCCTACCTGGACGAGGTGCATGAGTCGCCCGACCTCCACGCGCGGCTCCGCTGCTTGCTGGGCGGGACCCGTGCGGCGATCGTGCTGCCGGGCGGCGTGGGGACGCTGAACGAATTGCTCTGGGTCTGGACGCTCTTGATGTTCGACCGGGACGACGGGCCGCAGGGATTGGTGCTGCTGGGCGATCCGTGGAAAGAGCTGATGGATTTCCTGACACGGCGGTTCGAGGTGAACGAGGCGGTGCTGAGTCTGATTTCCATCGCGCGCGACCCGGAAGACGCCGCACGACTGGCGTGCGGGGGAACGCCGGTTTGAGACATGACGCCATCGACCTGATCCAAAGACTGGATTGGAGCCGGCTGGCGGAGCAGCGGGCGGAAGGCCTCGATGGTGAGTTCCTTCGCCGCTTCGTTCAGCACGCCAGAAGCATTCCTCCCTACGCTGCCTACTGCGGTTATCTGGGCCGCACTCCCGAAACGGTCACCGACTGGCGCGACATCGCACCGTTACCGGCCAGCGCCTTCAAGACCCACGACATGAGTTCGGCGCCACACGGGAGCGAAGTCGCCATCTTCGAAACAAGCGGCACTTCGGTCTCGAAGCCGGGCCGGATTCGCCTTGGCTCCACGGATGCCTACGAGGCCTCGTTGCTTCGGAGCTTCGAGCGCCACCTCCTCCCCGATGCCGCGCGACTTCCCGCGATCGTCTTCGGCCCGCGATGGGTGGAGGTGCCGCGATCCTCTCTCTGGTTCATGGTCGATACAATCGTCGCGGCGTTCGCGCCGGCGACCGTCTACCTCGTGCGTGGCGGCGAGCCGCGGTGGAGCGAGGCCGACTCGGTGCTGCAGCTCGCGGAATCGCGGGGGGAGCCGGCGCTCCTCCTCGGCACGTCGCTCCTATTCATGGCCTACTTCGAGCACCTGGAGCGCGAAGGCCGCACCTTCTCTCTTCCGGCCGGATCCCGCGCCATGGACACCGGCGGCGCGAAGGGTCTCCGCGCGGAATACGAGCGGGAGGAGGTCGAGTCGGCCTTCGCGCACCGGCTCGGCATTCCGCCATCCCACCTCGTGAACGAGTACGGCATGGCGGAACTCGGGAGTCAGTTCTACGACGACAATTTCCTAGCCCACCACGAGGGCCGACCGCGCCTCGCCGGAAAGCAGATCCCGCCGTGGGTCCGCACGCGCGTGCTCCATCCCGAGACGCTCGAAGAGCAACCCGACGGCGAACGCGGCATCCTCGTTCACTACGACCTCGCGAACTTCTACATCCCGCTCGCGATCCAGACCGAGGACATCGGATCTCGGATCGGCGATCGCCTCCACCCGGAAGGTCGCCTGCTCGGCGCCGAGGCGCGCGGCTGCTCGCTCCCCTTCGAGAAGTTCCTCGCGGAGGGTGGCGCGTGAACCGGCCGCTCGACGCGTTCTACCTTCCGCCGGCACTCGCCGGAACGGTGGAGACGACGCTCCAGCGCTTCGGGCCGCCGCCCGATCCGCTCGAGATCCGCCTCCCGCTCCTCACGTCCGAAGTGCTCGCGCAGTGGATCGAGCACCTGCGCGCGGCGCGGGCGAAGCATCTCGCCACGCGCCCAATCGCCGCGACGCTTCGCTCGCTCGACCGCGTGGTGGAGCGTTACCTCGACCCGCGCTCCAGGCAACGGCGTGAAGCGATCGACGCGCTCGGCCGGACCGGGACCTTCTCGGCCCCCATGGTCTCGCAGGCGCTCGACGACGCCTTTCAGTCCCTCGCGCGCGGCGGGCTTTCGCGTTGGCTCGCGGCCGAACTCGGCTCGGCTCGCGCCCTGGACCGCCCGATGCCCGGGCCGGGCGGTACGCGCCGCCGGGCGCACGGTCCCGAGTGGATGCTTCAGATCTACGCGGGGAACGTTCCGACCGTGCCGGTCCTCCCGCTCTTCTCGGCGCTCCTCCTCAAGTCGGCGCTCGTCGCGAAGACGGCGGCGCAGGAGCCGCTCTTCGCGTCGCTCCTGGCAGGCGCGATCGCGGAGGTCGATCCCGAACTCGGCGCCTGCATGGCGGTCGTCTGGTGGAAGGGAGGGCAGACGGAACTCGATCGCGTGGCGCTCGACCGTGCTCCCGCCGTTCTGGCCTTCGGAGGGGAGACGGCGATCACGAGCATCGGGCATGCGGCGCGACCCGGCGCGGCGGTCGTGCTGCAGGGGCCCAAGGTGAGCGTTGGCTACATCGGCGCGGGAGCGATGCGGCGCGGAGCGCTCCAGGCGCTGGCCGCGCGCGCGGCGCACGACGTGGCGCTCTACGATCAGCAAGGATGTCTGTCGCCGCACGCCTACTACGTGGAGCGGGGGGGGATGGTGACGCCGGTGGCGTTCGCGGAAGCGCTCGGCGCGTCGTTGGACGCGGCGGCGCGTCGTCTCCCGCGGCGTCAGCCCGCTCCCGCCGAGGCCGCATCGGTCCAGCTCTCTCGTGCGCAGGCGGCGCTCGAGGCCGCGACCGGCCGCGTGACGCGCGTGCTCGAATCGGAGCGAGGGACGGAGTGGACGGTGATCGCGGAAGGGAGCGCCCGCTTCGAGCCGGGGCCGCGCCACCGCGTGGTGCGCGTACACGCGGTGAAGGACGTGGAGGAATTCGTGCGCGCCATCGCCGGATCGGAGCGGTACCTCGAGGCGATCGCCGTGGAGGAGCGTGGTACCCGACGCGAACGGCTGGAGACGCGTCTCGCGGCGCTCGGCGTTCCGCGGATCACAGCGGTTGGCTCGCTCCAGCGCCCGACGCCGCTCGGCACGCATGGGGGGGTGCCGCGGCTTCTCCCCTTCGTGCGCTGGACCACGGTGGAAAAGGGAACGGCGCCGAGGCGGAGTGCCGCGGCGCCGAAGCCGAAACCTAAGACTAAAGCGTCGGCCGCCAGACCATCAGCGCGAGGATCACGAAAAGGAGGAGCACGGTCACGCCGTTGACGCTCAGCCACCCGCGCGCCATCGAGTCGAAGTCTCCCGCCGCTCCCGTTCCCGCCGCCGCCGCTCCCGTTCCCGCCGCCGCCGCAGCCGTTCCCGCCTTCGCACCCTTCTCCGGTTCCCCGAACAAGGCCGCCATCTTCTTCCGCTTCGGAATCAGCACGCCGTGCCACAACCCGGTCACGACCACGTAGAGGACCAGCGCGATCCAGAGCCAGAGCGCGGTGGCCATGGGCGTCTTCTTGAAGTGAATCAGCGCGAGCCCGGCGATCAAGTTGACCAGGATCGCGGGAAGCGCATACGACTTGCTGGTCCAGGCCATCGTCGCGAGCACGTAGGCGCGAAGCCCCGTGTCGCCGCGCTTCACGGCGCGCGACAGCCAGAATCCGGCGAACAGCAGATCTCCGATCAGCACGACCGCTCCGAAGACATGGAGGATGCGCATCGCCTCGGTCATGGCTTGACCACCAGGATGCCGGTCATGGCCGGGTGGGGCGTGCAGTGATAGCCGAAGGAGGCGGCCGTGTTCATCGCGATCGGAGTGCTCGTTCCTCCGGGGGCGATATTCGTCGTGTTCCAGGCGCCGCCGTCGGCGGTCGAGGTGTGCGTCACGCCGTCGTTGTTCTTCCAGGAAACCGTCTGACCGACGGTGACGGTGTCGGGGCTTGGCGAGTATGAATTCGACCCGGCGATTCCGACGATATTGATCGTGACGTCGGCCGCGCCGCCTGGGCCAGGCGCGATCGGGTACTTCTAGTTGCCGCCGCAGCCGTGCGTGGCCAGCGCCACGCCGACGGCCAGCAGGGCGATCGCGGTCAGTCGAAAAGCGGGGTGTCGAGACACGGTCAACCTCCTAGGCTGTCACTGGATCCATCCGAAAACCGGCGCT
>JANOOP010000143.1:0-8552 GCA_031421415.1 Candidatus Eiseniibacteriota bacterium | reverse complement strand
GACGTCTTCGAGGTTCCCCGAACCGTTTCCCACGCCGAGCGACGCCAGGGTTCCCTGTCGCAAGATCGAGCCCTTCTCGATGATGGCGATCTCGTCGCAGATCCGCTCGGCCTCCGTCATGATGTGCGTGGAGAAGATGATTGTCCGCCCCTTCTTCTTCAGTTCCAGCACCAGCGCCAGCACCTCGCGCGCGCCGAAGACGTCGAGACCCGACGTCGGCTCGTCGAAGATCAGGACTTCGGGATCGTGGACGACGACCCGCGCGATGGAGAGACGCTGCTTCATGCCGGTCGACATCTTCCCCACGCGTTTGTCGAGGAGATCGGTGAGCGCGAACGGTCCCGCCAGCGCCTCGATGCGTGGCGGGATCGCCGAGGGCTCCATCCCCGCGAGGGTTCCGAAGTAGGTCAGGAGCTCGCGCCCCGTGAGGCGGTCGTAGAGCTTCGTGTCGCCGGAGAGATAGCCGATGCGCCGGCGCACCTCCGCCGGCTTCTGGACGATGTCGAATCCCGCGACCTTCGCGGTTCCCGACGTCGGGGAGAGAATCGTCGCGAGCATACGAAGCGTGGTGGTCTTCCCGGCACCGTTCCGGCCGAGGAGGCCGAAGACCTTGCCCGGCTGGCAGGTAAAGGAAACATCCTTCACCGCGAGGATGTCCCCTTTCTTTCGGTCGTGAAACGTCTTTCGTAGTCCCTGGACTTCGATCAAGGAAACTCCCTCGTTTTGTTGGGCGCCGTGGCCGGACTCGTTTCGGGGCCAAGAGCGCTGAGTCTAGAAATACGGAGCGGGGGTGTCAACGCGGGCCGGAATCTCGGCTTGAAGCCTGGCGTCTAAATGGTTACCTTCATGGAACAGTGCGCAGGGGCGCGCCGTTAACTGATACTGCTGTAACTACTTGCGAAGGAGCCTACACCAATGTCCCAGGCCGTTCTCGAAATCACCGACAGCACGTTCGACACCGAGGTGCTGCAATCGCAAGTCCCCGTGCTGGTTGACTTCTGGGCCACCTGGTGCGGCCCCTGCAAGATGATTGCCCCCGTGCTGGAGGAATTGGCGAAGCAGTACGAGGGAAAGGTCAAGATCGCCAAGGTGGACGTGGACAATAACGTACGCATCGCCACCAAGTACGATATTCGGAGCATTCCGACCCTCTACATCTTCAAGGGCGGAAAGGTCGTGCAGACAATCGTCGGCGCCGTGCCGAAGAGTCAGCTGACGACCGCGCTGGACGGAGTGCTGGCCTAGGGCCGAGGGCGCGGAACTTGAAACGACGAAGGGCCGGACGTGGAGACGCGTCCGGCCCTTCGCGCGTTTTCGCCGTTATCCGCGCTCGAGTTCCTGGTGCGCGGTGACGTGCGGAATCTGCCTGGCCGCCTCGGGCGTGAACTGGAGTAGGACGCGCAGCGCGGAATCATGAGCCGGCGGATCCCCATGGCCCACGATGTAGAGCCGCGCGACGAGATCCCGCCATCGCAGGAGTTCGCGACGCAGCCCGCGGCGGGGGTTCACTCGAACGGTCAGGTCGGCCAGCGCGAGGACCCGCGCGTAGGCGTTTCTTCTCCGCTCTCCGTCACCGATACCCAAGAGCTTGGACCCTCGATGCATTTCATTGCCGATCATGATGATCTGCTGATCGAGCGTGAATTGGCTCCAGCGCTCCGGGGATAGCGAGGCGTGCTGCGACATGTCAGAGGGCCTCTCCTCGTCCGATCAGGCGGTGGGTAAGTTCTCGGACGCGATCCCGTGTCTCGGCACTTGCAATCTCCATTCCAGGATTCGACTGCGCGGGACGAATGTTGATCAGCGAAGTGAATTCGATGCACGCCACCGCGGAGGTTCCTGGATAGTAGTTCGCGCCCCACAAATTCTCCTGGCGGCTTCCGGACTCCAGCAGAACGGCCTCGGCGTCGGCGTGGAGTTGTCCCCCGATCGCGATCACCTCCCGCTCTACATCGACGACGTATTTCACCATGTCGCCAAAGCCGTCGCGAACTAGCCGCTGGAGCTGGTCGCGAGAGATCGGGCGATCGAGGATGAGGATATCGGGCTGCTGGGCCATTTCACCTGATCTCTGAGCGGGACTGAAGCGACCCAAGAACCGGAGACGCGGACTATAACAGGATTTCACATGCGACGCTCCGCCGGGATCTGGACACGCCGGGATCTAGACCGCCGACTCCCTGCAGATCGGCCGGCAGGCGCAGATGGCACACTTGCGGGCGTCGGGGCGGGCGTCGAATTCCTCGGCCCGGATGGCAGCGGCGATCTCCTCGATCGTGGCGTGCGCCTTGGCGACCCGTTCCTCGTCGCACGCGGAGACGCCGGTGATGCCGGTGAGGACGTAGCGGAGTTCCAGGCGGTCGGGGAGCCGGCCGTAGAGTTCCCGATACGCGAGCGCGTAGACCGAGAGCTGGAGGCTCTTCTTCGAGGCTTCGTCGGCCTTCTCCTCGTCGTCCATCTCCGAGGTCTTGTAGTCGACGAGCGTTACTCCCTCCGGACCTTCGTCCACGCGGTCCATGCTCCCCGTGATGACCACTCCCTCGAGCTTCGCGCGAAAATGGCGCTCCACCGCGCTCGCGGCGGGGCCCGATGCGATCTCGCGGGCGCGAAACTCCTGAAGCGCCTCCACGCCCTGCGCGAAGCGCTGCCGCTCGTGCTCCTCGTTGCGGTACCCCTCGCTCCGCCAGACCGAGCGGAAGACGTCGATCAGCTCCGCCTCCGTGATCACCTCGCCGTCCAGCCGTTTCTTGTGCGCGAAGGCCACGGCCTGGTGCACGGCGTTGCCAAAATTCACGCGGTGGTCGGAGGTCAGAATGGGGTTCACGGCGAGCGCGTGGAGGAGGCGGTACTTGTAGGGGCAGGTCTCGTAGTCCTCCAGCCGCTTGTACGAGAGTTGAAGCGGCTCGCGCGGCGTGGGGCGCTCCTGCGCGACCGGCGCGCGCTCCGCCGGCTTCTGATCGGCGATCTCGTCCATCACGCGCCGCCGCGTTCGGGCCGGCGGAGACTTCCCGATATCGAACGCTTCCGCCAGGAAGAGGCTCGCCTTCCGCTTCTGCTTCCCGCCGTAGTCGCGCGCGTAGGTCGTGACCAGTTCCTCGCGCGCCCGGGTAAAGGCGACGTAGCAGAGCCGGCGCTCCTCCTCACGGTGCGCCACGGAGGAGTCCTCGTCGTCCCGCTCGCGCGGGAGTTCGATCCCCCGGGCCCGGTTCGCCGTCGGGAAACGGTGCGTCGCCATCTGCACCATGTAGACGACGGGAAACTCCAGCCCCTTCGCGCGATGGATCGTGAGCACTTGGACGACGTCGGACGTCTCGTCCAGATCGGCCACGGCCGGGTCCTCGCCGAACTCCTGCACCGCCTCGAAATGGCGAAGGAAGAGCGCTACGCGATCGGCCAGTGCCACCTTCTCGAAGGAACGGATCAGCGCGAAGAACTTCACGATGTTCCGTGCCTTCGCTTCGTCCTCGAACGTGCGCGCCGCCATCAAATCTTTAAGTATCCCGCGGCGCTCGAGGTAGTGGTAGAGCACCTCCCCCGTCTTCCGGCCGCGCGCGAATTCCTGCAGCGCATCGACGTCCTCCAGGAGCCGCGCCAGCCGTTCGCGCCCGTCGTCGGAGAGTTCGAGGGCGTCGCGCCCCGCCACGGCGCGGCGGAAGAGCGCCCGAAGCGGCGCGGGCTGACGAGCCAGGGCGTGCATCAGCTTTGTCAGATCGTCCTCGGGAACGCCGTACGCTTCCGAGGCCAGGAGGTAGAGGAACTCCGGCCTCGAGTCCTGGAATAGCGATTGGAGGAGGGAGACGAGTTCCTTGATCTCGGGGCGCTGGAAGAGCCCCCGACTCCCGGAGAAGTAGTAGGGAATCCCGCGCTCGTCGAGCGCGCGCAGGAACGGCTCCGCGTGCCTGTTGTTTCGGACCAGGATCGCCACGTCGCGTGGACGGCGGCGCTTCTCTCGCACCGCGGCGGCGATCTCCTCGGCGACCCAGGCCGCCTCGTCGGCCTCGGCCTCGAACTCCCTCCAGACCGGCTCCGCGCCGTTCTTCTCGGTGAGGAGTTCCTTCGAGATGCCGTATCGCACCTCCAGTCGCTCCTGGTTCTGCACGATGAGGCGGCGCGACCGGGCGAGAATCTGCTGCGTGCTCCGGTAGTTGCGGCGGAGCACGATCTCCTTCGTCTCCGGATAGTGCTCGCGAAACTCGAGGATGTTCTTGAGATGCGCGCCACGGAAGCGGTAGATGCTCTGGTCGTCGTCCCCCACCACCACGAGATTCCGGTGTGCCTCCACCAGGCGTTGGACGATCTTGAACTGCACGGGATTCGTGTCCTGGAACTCGTCGACCAGGACATAGCGGAACTTCTGCTGCAGGCGCCGGAGCGCCGCCGGGCTCTCGGTGAAGAGCCGGTGCGTCAGCGCGAGAAGATCGCCGAAGTCGACGAATCCCGCCTTCCAGAGGAGGGAGTTGTAGCGCTCGTACGCTTCGGCCAGCTCGGCTAGCCGGGAGGCTTGATCCTCCAGCGCCGCGACCAGCTCGGCGTCGCCGCCGTCCGCCGCGCGCATCGCGGCCACGCGGTCGGCGCGATCCGCCGCGGCGCGCCGGATGTCCTCCGGCCACTGCGGGTCGTCCTTCGCGCGGCTGAAGAAGCCGGCCAGGTCGGAGACGTAGCGGGTCGGGTCGGAGAGCGGCCGGTAGTGCTTCAGCCCGAACTCGTCGAGCCGTTCCGCCAGGAAGAGCGCCTGCGACGTGGTGTCGAGGACCGAGAATCCGGGCGCGATCCCGATCTCCAGGCCGTAGCCCGCCAGCACGTTCTCGCCGAAAGCATGAAAGGTCTGAATCGTGACATCGGCGTATCCGTACGGCACCAGCAGGTCCACGCGCTCCTGCATCTCGGCGGCGGCCTTGTCGTTGAAGGCCAGCGCGAGGATTTCGGATGGACGCGCGCGCTTCGACTCGATGAGATGCGCGATCCGCCGCGCGATGACGGTGGTCTTCCCCGTGCCGGCGCCGGCCACGATGAGGAGCGGGCCGTCGCCGTGCTCGATGGCGGCGCGCTGGTCGTCGTCGGGAGTGATCGCGGCGGGCGGAGTCTCGGTCAGGCCACCGTGGGATTCCATGCGCCCAAGCCTAACGCGGGAAGAGGAGGAACGCGAGCGAGACGACCGGAACGCGGCGCGGACCGCGCGGGCACAACGGGCTTGGGGGCTCCGGTAGCGAGGTGTATCCTGCCGGGGATGGATTCGATCGACCGGCCCACGCTCTCCTCGACGGGTGACTTCAGCGCCCCCCTGGCGCCCGTCGCGCCGCCACCGCCAACCGTGCGTCCGGCGGTCACGCTCCTCCCGCCGGTCGGAGACTTCCTGCGCCAGGTGCTCGCGCTGGGGCGCCGCTCGATCTTGCCGGCCCTTCCCGTGCTCGTCCTCCTCTACTTTTACCGATTTGGGATGGGGCTCTACATGGTCTTTTCCGGCGGGGCGACCTCGCCGATGGGCTACCCCGACCACCAACTACGCGCCGTCACCTGGATTGTCGCGGCAGCCGCCTACATGCCGCTCCTGGTCCTCGTCTTCACGCCTTTCCTGCCGTTCCAGGACTCGATTCTCCGCGGAGAGCGGCGCTCCTTCGTCGACGCGGCCAAGCACGTGCTGGAGTTGCTCTGGCCGTACGGCATCTCCGCGTTCCTCCAGTTGCTCCTCATCGCGCTCCCCGCGTTCGCCATCGTGATGGCGACGGGGCTCGCGACGATGGCAATGGGGGGAATTCCCGTCGAGGCCCGCTCGATTCTCGTTCTCCTCGCCATGATCCCCGCCGGGCTCTGGGTCGCCTTCGCGATGTTTCTCCTGGCGTTCGCCACCCCGCTGGTGGTTCTCGATGGACGAGGACCGATGGAGTCGATCCGCGAGAGCCTCGGGCTGGTTCGGCGGCACTTCGGGGGGCTCTTCTGGCGGTTCTTCGTCTCCATCGCCCTCCTGACTTTCGCCATCGTCTTCGCCTCCTTCCCCTCGGCCATGTTGACGGTCATGACGACCGCGGCGAATCAGAAGATGGTGGGAGTCGAGATCGCGCAGCTGGTGTGGGACAGCGCCGTCGGCACCCTGGCCTTCCCGTTCTCCGTGGCGGTACTGGTCGTTCTCTACCGTTCGCTGGTTCCGCCGCGGGGCGAAACGATCCCGACCCCGAGTCCCTAACGGTTCGAGCAATCGGGAGATCCGGCGCATGACGCCCGAGCCCTCCGCGTCCGACTCGCATCCCACGCCTCGCAAGCCCGCCGTCGTCTACCACGACCGCTACTACGCCGACATCGGCATGCACGTCTTCCCGATGCGGAAATACCGTTTTGTCCGGGACGAGATCGTTCGCCGCGGCCTCATCCGCGAGGACGAACTGATCGCGCCCCTTCCCGCCACCGTCGAGCAGGTCCGGCGCGTGCATGATCGGGCCTACATCGACAAGCTCCTCCACGGACGGCTCTCGGCGCTGGAGGAGGCGGTGCTGGAACTCCCTTACTCGCGTCAATTGGTGGAGGCGTCGTTCCTCTGCGCGGGGGGAAGCATCGAGGCCGCCCGGCGCGCGCTGGAGCGCGGCATGGCGTTTCATATCGGCGGCGGGTTCCACCACGCGTTTCCCGACCACGGCGAGGGCTTCTGCGTCCTGCACGACGTCGCGATCGCGATCCGAGAGCTACAGTCCGACAGCCGCATCCATCGCGCCGCGGTGATCGACGTCGATGTCCATCAGGGAAACGGCGCCGCCGCCATCTTCCGCGACGATCCGACCGTCTTCACCTTCTCGATCCATGAGGAGGACAACTATCCCGCCGTGAAGCCGCCGAGCGATCTCGACGTCGGCCTGCAGACGTACGCCGGAGGTGAGGAGTACCTCATGGCGCTCCGGCACCACGTGCCGCGGATTCTCGATCGCGTGGAACCAGATCTGGTGGCGTACGTGGCCGGGGCGGATCCCTACGAGGACGATCAACTGGGGCAACTCAAACTGACGCGCCAGGATCTGCGGGCGCGGGTCCGGCTGGTGCTCGACGCATGCGCGGTACGGGGGATCCCCGTCTTCGCGACCTTGGCGGGGGGGTATGCACGCGACGTGAACGATACCGTCGGGATTCATGCGGATCTCGTTGAGGAGGGCTTTCGGATCGGTTCGGGGCGCTAGGTCGGAGACCTCATCGCTCCAGTTTGACCAACCTCTCGGCCGCACGTCGTCCGTTCGATTCCACACGCGAGAAGTAGACCCCCGCGGCCGCGCGCCGTCCGTGGTCGTCGCTGCCGTCCCAAGCGATTCCGTGCCGCCCCGCCGGCATCCAGCCGTCCAGGAGGCGTTTCACCAGCCGGCCCTGGACATCGTAGACGGCGACGCGCGTCCGCCCCGCCGACGGGAGGTCGAGCGAGATCGTGGTGGCGGGGCTGAACGGATTGGGCGCGCTACGAACCCTGAAGTCTGGCGCGGCCGCCGCCGGCTCCGCGGCAGTCAACCGCGTGAGCCAGCCGATGTCCTCGAAGAGTTCCCGCGTGAGGTCGACGTCGTCGTGGAGGCTGGAGTTGATCGCCGGCTCCATCAGGAGATCCGGGAACGCGGTCGCGTCGAAGTGGGAGACCGAGGAGCCCGGCTCCACGGGACTCGGCGCGTACATCTTCACCTCCCCACCCGGGTGCGCCCCCGCGAGGAGCGTCGGATGCCGCCGGAGGGTCGCCGAGACGACCCCGGAGAGTAGCGCGTTCTTGATTGTCGTTCCGTCGGCCTGAGAGATCATGACCGCCGGGATCGTGATCGACGGATCGGTGCCACCCATGGGAATCGGAGCTCCCGCCACGTTGTTCACGACGATGACGCCGATCGCTCCGGTCGCCTGCGCCGCGGCGACCTTCACGACAAAATTGCATAGCCCGCGGTCGACGAGCGCCAGCTTCCCGGCCAGCGCCGCACCGTTGACGAACGCCTCGCAGCCGTCGTTGACCGGAGCCACGCCGTCGGTCACAAGGACGATAGCGGCGGTGATGCCCGTTCCGTCGAACGGCCCGCCGAATTCCCCCTGCAGGGCGGCGTACGAACCAGCGATCGAGCCGGGCGACAGCACGAGGACTTCCGGCTCGTGCTGGAGCACGTTCGGAGCGCGGAAATTCACCGCGAATCCGTCCCAGACCAGATTGCCGGTGTTGGTCGCCGAGGTCTTTCGCAGGTTGTTGTTGCCCATCTCGTCCCAGTGGAGGCCTGTCGACTTATTGAGGAGGAAGTGGGCGAAGATGTCGGGCGTGTTGTCCAGGAAGGCGCCCGTGCTCGCGGAGGCGAAGGTGGCGAATCCCAATCCGTGCCCAAGCTCGTGCAGCACGACCGGGAGGAGTTCGATGTCGGCCGCTTCGTTCCCGTCGATGCCGTAGTACCAGTCGGCGTCGCCCAGACAGACGGCGTTGTCGACGTCGGAGTTGAACGTCGCGTTGATGTCCTCGAGCGTGCTCAGATCGGTGCCCGAGAGCTTGTTCGCCAGCGCCTGGTGGTAGTACATGTTCGTGAACTCGGCCCCAGGGAAATTGGCGTGCGCGCTCCGGG
>JANOOP010000142.1:0-7385 GCA_031421415.1 Candidatus Eiseniibacteriota bacterium | reverse complement strand
CTCTGGGGCGGCCGCCCGCGTGACACCGACGAGGACGGCGTTCCCGACAAGCGCGATCAGTCGCCCCGCACGCCGCGCGGCGCGGTCGTCGCCGCGAACGGCGCTCCGCTCGACGGCGACGGCGATGGCGTCTTCGACGGCCTCGATCGGCAGACGACCACCCCGAAGGGCGCGGTCGTGGACGCGCAGGGCGTCTTCGTCGACAGCGACAAGGACGGCGTTCCCGACGGCATCGACCAGTGCGCCGAAACGGTCACGGGCGTCGTGGTCGACGCGCAGGGCTGCGGCGTCGACAGCGACGGCGACAAGGTGTTCGACGGCCTCGACAAGTGCGCCGACACCCCCGCCGGCTCCGTGGTGGACACCGGCGGTTGCCCGACGGACGACGACGGCGACGGTATTCCCGACGGGATCGACATCTGTCCCAACACGCCTCTCAACGTGGCGGTGAACGCGGGCGGCTGCACGATCGAACCGACGCCCACCGAGCGGACGTTTCTCCAGGATTGGCTCATTCGCTTCTCGGCGTTCCCCTTCGCGCCCGACTCCTCGACGTTCAGCCCCACGGGCGCGGTGCTTCTCGACTCGGTCGGCGTGATGCTGACGCAGTGGCCTTCGTTGAAGGTCGAGATCGGCGTCCACTGCGACGACACGCCCGAGCCGGGCTTCCGGGTACCGCTCACCGGGCTGCGGGCGCGCGCGGTGCTCCGCTACATCCTCGCCAAGTTCCCGAAGCTGAGCCAGAAGAGCATCTGGATCACCGGATACGGCGACACCGACCCGATCGCGCCGAACACGTCGACCGCGGGGCGGCTCATCAACAACCGCGTCGATATCAAGCTCCTGAACATGCACGTGCTGACGGCCGAGCGAGCGCGACGCGCGTCGTTCGGTTCCACGCCCGCGCCGCCGGCCCCGGGGTTGACGCCTCGCATGCCGGAAGCGCCGAAGACGGATAACTAGCGCGCGGGAACGGGCTCCACCGGCTCGAGTCGCGCGGTGAAGTGACGCAAGACGGGGGCTTCGTACGTGATACGGAGCCCCCGTAGCCGTTCCCGGCCACGGAAGATCTCGATCACCGACTGCCCGACGTAGCGGATCTGCTCCGACGTGTAGACACGGCGCGGAATCGCCAGCCGGACGAGGTCGAGGCGCGGGAGAACCGGCTCCCCGGTGGCCGGGTCGGCGTGGCCGAACATGAGGGCTCCCACTTCCACCGCGCGGATCCCGTAGTCGCGATAGAGCACCGCGACGAGCGCCTGCCCGGGAAATTGATCCGTCGGGATGTGAGGGGCGAAATGGCGCGAGTCGATGTAGACCGCGTGTCCCCCGACCGGGCGGACGATCGGAACGTCGGCGTCCATGAGCATCTGGCCCAGGCCCCGGACCTGCGCGATCCGGAAGGCCAGGTAGTCCTCGTCCAGGACCTCTTCCAATCCCCGCGACATCCCCTCGAGATCCCGCCCCGCCAGGCCGCCGTAGGTTGGAAAACCCTCCACGCGGAGGAGGAGATTGGTGACCTTCTCGCGCAGGGTCGGATCCCGGAAGGCGAGGAACCCCCCGATGTTCACCAGTCCGTCCTTCTTCGCGCTCATGGTGCAGCCGGCGCCGCAGTCGAAGATCGCCCTCGCGATCTCGCGAACGGAGCGCTCGCGGCAATCGGGCTCGCGGTCCTTCACGAAGAACGCGTTCTCGGCGAAGCGGCAGGCGTCGAAGAAGAGCGGGACCTCGTGGCGGTCGCAGATGGCCTGGACCGCCTGGGCATTCTCCAGAGAGACGGGCTGTCCGCCCCCCGTATTGTTCGTGATGGTGATCATGACGAGTGGAATCTTCGCGCGGCCATTCTCGGAGAGGACCCGCTCCAGTCTGGCGAGGTCCATGTTCCCCTTGAAGGGGTGTTCTTCGGCCGGATCGTGGGCGACCTCGATGACGAGATCGAGCGCCTCGGCCCCCTGCGCCTCCACGTTGGCGCGGGTCGTGTCGAAGTGGCTGTTGTTCGGAACGATCTGCCCCTTCGAGACGAGCGCGGAGAAGAGGAGGTGCTCGGCGCTTCGGCCCTGGTGGGTCGGAATCACGTGCGGATAGCCGGTGATCCCCTGGACGGTCTTCTGCAGATTGTAGAAGTTGCGGCTCCCCGCGTACGACTCGTCCCCCATCATGAGCCCCGCCCACTGGCGGTCGCTCATCGCGGAGGTCCCCGAATCGGTCAGAAGGTCGATGTAGATCGAATCGGCGGGGACAGAGAAGATGTTCAGCCCCGCCTCATCCAGGAGGCGAGTCCGCTCCTCGCGGGAGACGTAACGGATCAGCTCGACGACTTTGATTCGGAACGGCTCGGCGGGATATCTCATGTGGATAGCATAATGTGTTGCGCCGCTCCGCCCCATCATCTTAAGGTCGTAGTCTATGGGGCTACCCGATTCCCTGCGGGAGCCGCAGAAGTTGGATCTCCGTCGCCTGACGCTCCGGGGGGCACGAATGGCGGACCAGGGCGAACATCTGCGATCGTGGTTCGAGGCGGTCTCGTTACCGCTCGTGGCGGCAGCCGCGAACTACGCGCTCGAGACAGCCTTCCCCTCCATTGAGAGCCCCCTCTTTCCCTTCCTGGCTCTCGTCTTCGTCACGCTCCGCCATCCCAATCGTTTCGCCTGGATCTGCTTCGCCGTCACCCTCGCCGCCACTCTCGTGGAGGGGGTGCGGCCGGGAGCCACGCCGGGACCGATCCCCGACATGCTGGCCGACTTGGCCACGCTGGCCGTCGCGGGCGCGATCGTCATCCGGGCGCGCATCCGACTCCACACGGAGGAGGCGGTCGGGGTCGAGCGGAACCGCCAGGAAACCGCGCGCTTCCACCAGCTACTCGCCAGCAGCCCCGACGGGATCTGGAGTATCGATCGGGACGGAATCACCAAGGAAGTGAACGGAGCGATGGCCGCCATGGTCGGATACAGCCCCGAGGAGATGGTCGGAACGCACTTCAGGGAGTTTTTCTCCGAAGAAGGATTCCGAATCGCGACCGAAGCCTTCCTGCGAGCGAAGAAGGGCGAACCGGTCTCCGTCGAGCTTCCCTTGCGACGGAAGGATGGGAGCGAAGCGCATTCCCTCTGCTCCACCCACCCCATCCTCGACGCGCGCGGGAACTTCGTGGGGGGATTCGGGATCCTGCGAGACATCACCGTGCGGCACCGCGCCGAGCAGGAGCGCCAGCAGGCGCTCTCCCTCGTCGAGGCGACGCTGGAGTCGACGGCGGACGGACTTCTGGTCGTCGATCGCGAAGGACGGATCACACGCTTCAACGAACGCTTCGCGCATCTCTGGCACATTCCGGTCGACGTCTTGGCGAGCGGCGGCGACGAGCGCGCGATCGGCTACGTCATCTCGCAGCTCGAGGACCCGGAACAATTCGTGTCGAAGATCCGAAAACTCTACGCCACGCCCGAGGCCGAGAGTTTCGACACGCTCCGCTTCAAGGATGGACGCGTCTTCGAGCGCTATTCGCTGCCGCAGCGGCTGAACGGGGAGATCATCGGCCGCGTCTGGAGCTTCCGCGACGTGACCGGCCGCGTGCGGGCGCTGGAGGAGCAGGAGCTGGCGATGGAGCGCGAGGCGACGATCGCCACGAACCTCGACGCCGCCCTCTTCACCTGCGTCCTGGCCGGCGACGGGAGCATCACGCGCTACGACTACATCTCCCGCGGGGCCGAAGCGCTCTACGGCGTCTCGCGCGAGACGGTGGAAACCGATCCCACGTTTTGGATCGCGAGGGTCCATTCGGAAGACCTGACCAACGTCGTCCGCCCCGCGTTCGCCAGGCTCCTCCAGCTCCAGCCGGCGGTCATCGAGGTTCGCTATCAGTCCTCCCGCGGAATCCACCGCTGGCATCGAAGCCATCTCTTCCCGCGGCGCGAGGCCGACGGATCGATCCACGTGGACGGCATCGAGGCCGACGTGACGGAGCGTGTGAAGCTGGAGGACCAGCTTCGCCACGCGCAGAAGTTGGAGGCAATCGGGCAGCTGGCGGGCGGCGTGGCGCACGACTTCAATAACATCCTGACCGCGGTGATCGGCTACTCCGATCTGCTCCTGGCACGCCTCGGACCGAACGACCCGAACCGGCGCGCCGTGGAGGAGATCCGGAAGGGCGGCGATCGCGCGGCGGGGCTGACGCGGCAGCTCCTCGCCTTCGGGCGGCGCTCGGCCACGCAGCCGCGCCTCGTCGACGTCAACGCGGCGGTTCGCGAGCTGGAACCGATGCTCCGCCGGCTCGTCGGCGAGGACGTCTCGTTCGAGCTGGCGCTGGCGGCGGCGCCGGGGAGCGTGCGCATCGACCCGACGCACTTCGAGCAGATCATCGTGAACCTGGCCGTGAACGCGCGCGACGCGCTCCCGCAAGGAGGTTCGATTCGGATCGAGACCGGCGTGGTTGCGCGTCCCGACGTCCCCGAGGCCGGCTCCGGCACCGGCCGCTTCGTTCGGATCGCCTTCACCGATACCGGCGTCGGAATCCCGGCCGATGTCCTGGGCCACATTTTCGAACCGTTCTTCACCACGAAGGAGGCGGGGCGCGGGACCGGGCTCGGCCTCGCGACCGTCTACGGCATCGTTCGCCAGCATCACGGGTCGATCGACGTCCGCAGCGAGGTCGGCCAGGGAACGACGTTCGAGATCCTCCTGCCGGAAGTCACGGGCGAGGCAGGAGCGCTTTCGGCAGCGGTGGAGTCGCCGTCCGGCGGGCGCGAGCGGATACTCCTCGTCGAGGACGACGCGGCGCTGCTGGCCCTGAGCCGGGAGATTCTCATGGAACTGGGCTACGACGTCGTGACGGCGAGGACGGGAAACGAAGGGCTCGCGCTGCTCGAGCAGGGGGGCGGCCGGCTCGACCTGCTGGTGACCGACGTCGTGATGCCCGGGATGGGAGGTCGTGAATTGGCGCAGCGGGCGCGGCAACGATTCCCGTCGCTCCGCCTCCTCTTCGTCTCCGGTTTCGCGGGCACCCTGCCCCCTCCGGTGGACGAGCGCGCCCCCGAGAATTCCTTTCTGCCGAAACCCTATACGCCGCTCACGCTGGCCCGGAAGGTGCGCGACGTGCTCGACGCCATTCCCGCCTCAACCAGCGGCGCCGAACGCCCCGCCGCGCGGTAGCACCCCCGCCTCCCGCACCAGCCCGTCGATCAGCTCCTCGAGCGGTTGCGGCGTGATGCCGAGTTCCGCGCGGGTACGTTCGTTTCGAAGGGGCGCCAGCCGGCGCAGGTGAAGCACCAGTTCGCGCGGCAACACCAGCCGCCGCAGAAACGAGTGCGGCGGCAGCACGGGCGCGATCAGACCCAGTTCTTCCACCAGGAGATCGGGGAGTCGCCGGCGCGGCGCCGGCACCCCGCTTCCGTGCTCCAGGAGCGCGTAGAGATCTCCGAGCCGTAGACAGGTCCCGGTCAGAAAGTAGCGGCGCCCTCCGCGCCCCCGCTCCAGCGCGGCGACAACCCCCTCTCCCACCTCGCGCGGTCCCGAGAGCGCGAGCCAGACGCTCTCCAACAACCGGTAGGGCAATTCCTGACGGAGATAGAGGAGAGCCAGCTCCGAGAGCGGGCTCTTCAGCCCCGGTCCGAAGAGAATTCCGGGGCTCGCCACCATGGTCCGAAACGTACCGGGCCGGTTGGCCTCGAGGGTGAGGACTTCCGATTCCATCTTCATCCGCACGGTGGCCGATTCGTACTCCGCCCCGGGCGGCGACTCCTCGTCGACGACCTCCGCCCCTCCCCGCTCCTGAACGGTTCCCGTGTAGCCCACGAGCGCGAAGAGCCGCGAGCCCGCGCTCAACGCCTCCTGGAGCACGGCGTCGGTCCCATCCACGGCGATCCGCCGCTGCCGTTCGCGATCGAGGGCGCCGAACCCGGGGCGCGCCGCCGCGTGAAGGACCGCGTCGCAACCGTCCACGGCGCCCCGAAGCGTGGAGGGGACGAGGACGTCGCCGCTCCGCTCCTCGACGTCGGCTCCGATCGGAATCCAGGTCGGGCGCCGGCGATGTACGAGAACGCGCACGGGAATGCCGGCCGCGAGAAGGGCGGGACCGATGATGCCGCCGATCGCGCCGCTGGCGCCGGTGAGAAGAACGCGGTGGGGACGAAACGCAGGTCGCATGGTTCGTGGCGCGGCAGCGTGAACCGCCCGCTCGCTGCGCACTCTAGCGAGACGCGAGCGCGGACGGAAGCCGGATTCCGCAATTAAGCGGCGCGCCGCGGCGTCGCAATCCGCAGTCGTGGGCGTCGCGATCAGCCCGTTTCGCGGCGCGATCGATGGATCGATCGGACCGCCGAGCCGGCCCCGGCGATCCCTGCCCCTGGTCCGCGACGGCCACCATGCGCCATGCGAAGCTGCAAGCCGTTTCGTCACAGCTCCTTACGGCCCACGGCCCCCTGGCGCGGCAAGACGCAATCTGGAATCGGCACGATGGCTGCATATGCGTCGGTTGTCAGGTCCGCGCCCGGGCCGCCTTCATCAGGCCGTTCGGCGCGACGGGGGAAGACGCCGCGCGGCCAGTTGCCGCCGGCGATTCGTTTCATGACCAAGGTCCGACAACCGATCCTACGGAGGTGACGCCGTGCGCCACACGCGACGCGGAGCGTGGCTCCTACTTGGGCTTCTGCTCCTCACGCAGACGATTTTCGCGTCGACCGCCGTAGCCGGTCCGTTCACGCGGCTCCAGGTGCTTCTCCCTGGCGAGAGCGCGGCTCCGGGCACGGCGAGCGGCAAGAGCGGTACGCCGCGCGCCCAGGTCGCCGGAATTCCCTTCACTGTAACCGTCCGGGCGTGCGACGACTCGTGGGCTACGGTGACCACCGTGACGCACGCCGTCACCATCCTCTCCTCGGACGCGAGCGCCACGCTGCCGGCGACGGCTTCCCTGGGGGCGGGCACGGGGACCTTCCAGGTCACGTTCCGCGCGGCAGGCAACTTTCAGCTCTTCGCGCACGACGAGACCGACGGCACGATCGCCGACGCGGCATCCGCCAGCGTGGCGTCGCAGGTGCTCGACCGCTTCGACTTCTCGGGCATCTCGCAGAAAAATCAGAACGCGGGCGTGCCGATGAATACCACGATCACCGCGAAGAACCCGAGCGGCGCCACGGTGACCGGCTTCAGCGGCCCGATCGATCTCCGCGAGGTGACCTCGTTCGGCGACGGCCGCATCAGCCCCGCCAGCGTCACCTTCACGAACGGCAGCTGGAGCGGCGCGGTCACCATGTATCGCGCGGACGAGACGAGCATCAACCGCGGCAACGTGAATCTCGCCGCCGCCCTCCCGTCGAATCCGGCGGTCAACGGCACGAGCGATCCCTTCACGATCCATCCGGGCGCGTTCAATCGGCTCCAGATCATCGTACCCGGCC
>JANOOP010000141.1:0-2466 GCA_031421415.1 Candidatus Eiseniibacteriota bacterium | reverse complement strand
GGTTAATCGCTAACGCCGCTTAGCGCGTACCGGTACTAAAACTCGGTCCAGTCCCCACCATTGGCGCTGTTACGCGCATTCGAGACCGATTTTGGTTTCAGCGCCGCTTCGAATCTCGCGCGGGCGCCTTGCCGACGTGCTTCGTACTGCCGTGGATGCGCCGCAGAAGCGGCCTCAGCTGCGACCGAAAGGTGGCGTAGCAGTCCGAGCAGCCGAGACGGCCCGACTCCTTGAACTCGGAGTAGACGAGACCGCAGCGCGGACACTGCACGCGACCGACCTTCGTCTCCTCTCCCTGCCCCGATTGATCCACCATGCCCGCGAGGAGGTCGCCGACCGAAAACTTCGACTTGAGGAGCGGCACGTGATAGCCGCGCTCCTCGGCGCACTTCTCACAGACGTGGTGATCGGACTTCTTGTTGTTCACGATCTCGGTGAAGTGGACCACCGCAGGTCGCTTTCCGCAGAGCTGGCATTGCATGTGGCGTTCAGGGCCTCCCTCGCCCCCGGCGTTCGGTCACGGCTGCTCTTCTCACCACCCCACGACCCCGCAACTCCTTAGATGCGGGGACCCTACAGTTTCATCGGCCTGAGACGGCCATCCTCAAGTGCTACCACACGACCAGCCGCCCGCGCGACATCCTGGTTATGTGTCGCAATGACAATGGCTTGCGACTCATCGCGACGATACTGCTCCAATATTTTAAGAAGCGCCTCGGTGGCCGGGCGGTCGTGGTTGCCGGTCGGCTCGTCCGCGAGGAGCACGGCCGGCCTGTGGTGGAGCGCCCGTGCCACCGCCACGCGCTGCTGTTCCCCTCCCGAGAGCTCCGACGGCTTGTGCTCCAGCCGCGCACCGAGTCCGAGACCTTGCAGCAACGCCGTGGCCCGCGCCTCGACCGCCGAGGCGGGGTCGCCCGTGATCCAGCCCGGCATCATGGCGTTCTCCAGCGCGGTGAATTCGGGCAGCAGCTGGTGGAACTGAAAGATGAAGCCGACCGTGCGAGCCCGAAGGCGCGACCGGGCGTCCTCGCCGAGTCCCGTCAGTTCCACGCCGCGCACGCGGATGCGCCCCTGCGAGGGAGTGTCGAGTCCGCCGAGCAAGTGCAGGAGCGTCGACTTCCCCGAGCCCGACGCCCCCACGATCGCCACCATCTCGCCCGGAGCGACGGAGAGCGAGACGTCCCGCAATACGTCGACCGGGACGGCGCTCTCGCGATAGGTCATCGAGAGCCCCTCCGCCTCGATGGCCGCCGCGACCGCCGGGACCGCCGTGACCGCCGCCGGAGCGCCGCGAGTCTCACTCATAGCGGATCGCCTGCACCGGTGGCAACCGGGCGGCCTGCCACGCCGGATAGAGGCTCGCGGCGAAGCAGATGGCGACCGCGGCCAGTCCGACGAGCGCGAAGTCGAGCGGCTCGATCTTCACCGGAAGCGTGTCGAGAAAGTAGATCTCGCCCGGCAACTGAAGAAGCTTCCAGCGCCCCAGGGCGTAGGAGACCACCGCGCCCGCGGCCAGGCCGAGCGTAGTCCCCACCGCCCCGATCATCGTCCCCTGCAGGAGGAAGATCTTCAAGATCCCGCCCGGCGTCACGCCCATGGTGCGGAGTACCCCGATGTCGCGCCGCTTCTCCAGAACGAGCATCACCAGGCTGGAGACGATGTTCACCGCGGCGACCAGCACGATCAGAACAAGGATGGTGAACATCACCGCCTTCTCGATCTTCATCCAGGCGAAGAGATTTCGGTTCAGGTCGATCCAGTTCGTGATCCGGTAGGCTGGGCCGAGTTCCTGTCCCAGCTCGTCCGACCGCTCCCGCGCGTGGAAGAGATCGGGGATCCGGAGCTGATAGCCGGTCACCTCGCTCTGGAGTCCGAAGAACTCCTGCGCGGTCCCGATCAGGACGATCCCGAAGGAGGAATCGTACTCGTAGAGTCCCGACTCGAAGATGGCGCTGACGCGCAGGCGCCGGCTGTGCGGCACGCCGCCCAGGATTCCGCCCGGCTCTTCCCGCGGCACGCTGACCAGGATGATGTCGCCGCGCCGTACGCGGAGCCGGAGCGCCAGCTCCTGGCCGAGCGCGATCCCCGGCAGGTCTTTTCCGTCGAACGCACCCTCCGACGGAGCAAGGTGCGCCAGGATGTCGGTCACGCGCATCTCACGCGCCGGCTCGACGCCTTTCAGCACCATGCCATCCACGCTCGACTTGGAGGCGACCATCACCTTCCCGTAGACGAACGGCGCGACCTCGGCGCCCGGGAGCGCCTTTCGGATCGCCTCCGGGATCGCTTCCCCGCTGGGGAGCGGCGCGTCGTCGGAACCGAGCACCGCGATGTGGGCGTTCGTTCCGGCGATGCGGCGCTGGACCTGATCCTCGAAGCCGTTCATGACGGAGAGGACGATCGTGAGCGCGGCGACGCCGAGAAATACGCCGCCCGACGCCAGGAGGCTCACCAACGTGATGAAGT
>JANOOP010000140.1:0-1520 GCA_031421415.1 Candidatus Eiseniibacteriota bacterium | reverse complement strand
TGGGACGAAGACACGCGCAAGAAGCGGAATCTCAAAGTCATTCTCCTGGGATCGGCGCCGCTCTTGCTCCAGCAGGGCCTGACGGAGAGTCTCGCGGGCCGGTTCGAGACGCTGAGGCTTCCCCACTGGTCCCTGACCGAGATGCAAAAGGCTTTCGGGTTTTCCGCCGAACAATACATCCACTTTGGGGGATACCCCGGCGCGGCGCCACTGGTGGGTGACCCCCGGCGATGGCGGGCCTACATTCTCGATTCGCTGGTCGAGACGACCATTTCCCGCGACGTGCTCCTCCTGACTCGGGTCCACAAGCCCGCGCTCTTGCGCCGCCTGTTCGACCTCGGGTGCCGCTACTCGGGGCAGATTCTCTCCTACACCAAGATGTTGGGACAGCTTCACGAAGCCGGAAACACGACGACGCTCGCCCACTACCTGGACCTGCTGGCCGGCGCGGGCATGCTCGTCGGACTTCCGAAGTACTCGGGGAGGGTCGTCCGCCAGCGAGCCTCCAGCCCGAAGCTTCAGGTTCTGAACAACGCGCTCTTGTCGGCCATGTCGGGTCTCCTGCCCCATGAGGCCCGGGCCGATCGAGAGTTCTTCGGCCGGATGGTCGAATCGGCCGTCGGGGCGCACTTGGCCAACGCAGCTACCCGCGGGATTTGCGAGCTCTACTATTGGCGCGAGGGAAACGACGAGGTCGATTTCGTGCTACGCGCGGGCCGAGAGATCGTTGCCATCGAGGTCAAGAGCGGGCGAGCCCGGCGGGCGCAGCCGGGGTTAGTGGCGTTCTCGAAGGCGCATCGGCCGCGCCGTTCGCTTATAGTCGGACCCGACGGAATCCCGGTGAACGAGTTCCTCGCAACGCCCGTGGAGCGGTGGCTGGGAGAGTAGGGGGCGCGGGGCGTCATGTCGCCTGGCGACCCCGCACCCTCATCCACATCCGCGTTGTTTCGCGAACTCCGAGCGCCAGTTCTCCACCAGCACCAGCCGTCGCGTGCTCTCGGCGGCGCTCGTGGCGACGCGGGAGAAACTGGAGCGACTGCCGTCAGGGCTCGCGTCGTATCCCTGCCCTCTCGTGGCACCGAGGGTGCCGACGTCGAACAGTTTTGTGACCGTTCCGAGCGGCGGGCCCTGCGCGGAGTTCGCCGCTCTTCCGCGCCCAGCGCGGACCGCCCCCGACGCGACCAGATACGGCTCTCCCAATACGCGCCGCTTCCCGAGATCGAACGGCACCGCCCAGATCGAGATCGATGGCGATCTGCTTCGTTTCATCGAAGAGGGCTAGGGCCGGCCGACGAAGTCGCGACGGGCAACGCACTCCAGTCCGGCTCCGTCTGGAGGATCTTCGCGATCAGGTCGGACACCGTCTCGCCTTCGAAGAGCTGGCGGCCGGTCAGGCAGTCGTGGAGGACGCAACCGAACGACCAGATGTCGGAGCGCTTGGCTACCTGCTTGCCCCGCGCCTGCTCGGGGCCCATGTAGGCCGCCGTGCCGAGGATCACGCCGGCCTGCGTGGGAGAGTG
>JANOOP010000139.1:0-5026 GCA_031421415.1 Candidatus Eiseniibacteriota bacterium | reverse complement strand
GTCTTCGGGTCCCGGTCCTCAGCGGTGATTTCGATCGTCCCTTCGTCCCCTACCCGGAAACGGACATGCCCGTCCAGTACCTTGGCGGCCGTCTCCGCATCGTGCACTTTGTAGCGCTTAACCAGATCGAATCGGCCGATGATTCGATCGGCGACCGTGCGGCTCTTGAGGACCGAGACGAAGAGATCGCCGAGCGTGGGCGCGCCGGGGATGCGGATGCCACCGAGACCGCGCGGCAAGACCTGGCCGAGCGCGCTCACACCGAGATCGTCCTCGGTCGGCGGAAGGAGGACGGCCCTGGCGCTGTACCACTTCGGCAGCAGGAGACTGACGGCCAGCGCGAGGAGCGTCACTCCCACGACGTTCGCGATGAGGAAGCGCGAGCGCTTGCGGATCACGTCGAGGAGAGCGGTGCGGTCGTCCGTCATTTCGTGGCCTGCCTCGCAACGAGGTAAATCGTCGCCGCCTGCGTTGCGGTCATGAGAACCTCGCGCGCGATGCCCCAGGCGCTGCGGGGCTCGCGTGCCGGAACCCAGACGATGTCGCCCGCGCGGAGCTCGCGGACGTCGCCGGCGCTCACCGCGCGGCCGGTGGCGGCGAGCGTGACGCGGACCCGCCCCTTGCTCGCGCGGCCCGTGTAGCCGCCGGCGGCGTGGACGTAGTCGCCGACGCCGCGCCCCGGCTCGAACGGCACGTGGCCCGGCGCTTTGACTTCGCCTTGCACCATGACGGTGAAGGATCTTCGCGGCACGACGATTCGATCGCCGTCGAGGAGCGGAATCTCCATCCACGCCTCCCAGGTACGCCCCGCTCTCTCCCCGCCGCCGGCGGAGAGGCTGATCCCCGCTCGTTCTCGCGTCCGCGCGACCACGTAGTCGCGTTCGTCCGCCGTGACGAGGAAATCCTGTTCGCGTGCGAGACGCAGAAATGCGGAGTCACGGACCGCCGCGTCGGAACTCCGTTCGATTCGGATCGCCGCGCTGTCGGCCCACGCGGTGAATCCGCCGGCGCGCGTGAAGAGACTCCCCAGCCGGTCGACGCCATCGACGATGCCATAGGGACCGGGAAGCGAGACTTCGCCGAGAATCGTGGCTCGAGCCCCCTCCCGCCAATGGACACGCTCGGGAACGAAGAGTCGGTCGCCCGGCTCCAGCGCCGGATTCCCAGCGTCGTTCCCGCCGCCCACCCCGGGCGCCGCGACGGCGATTTCGTCACGATGCCCGGGAGCGGTCTCCCGGCTGAGCGCGATCCGGTCGTCCGCCGCGCGGGCCAGGAGCCCTCCGGCCAGGACGATCAGCGTGCTCGCGCGGTCCCCCGGAACGAGGTCGTACCAGCCCGGATGCGCCACGGCTCCCGAGATCTCGACGCGGCGAGAACTGGGTGGAACGACGATCACGTCGGTTTCGAAGACGAGTGGATTCGCGTCGAGGTCGCCGATCCGTTCGAAGCGCACGAGGTCGACCCGGAGCGAATCGGCGCCGCGTCGAACGACGATGCCTCGCCGCGCGCCACCCGCGCCCACGCCCCCGGCCGCCTCGATCGCGTCGGACGCGCGCACGGGCGCCTGCACGAGCACCGCGCCAGGACGGTTGACGTCGCCCACCACGACCGCCCGGAAGCGCCGTGGCCGATGGAGGATGAGAACGAAGCCCTTTCCCCGGACGAAGGGACGCAAGATCTCGCGAGCACGCGCTTCCATTTCACGAAGCGTCAAGCCCGCGACGGCGATCGAGCCGGCGTCGGGGAGAATGATCTCGCCCGTCGGGCCGACACGCAGGATCTTGGGGTCGAGGAGATCGGAGGAGCGGAACGCGAACTCGTCGCCTGGCCCGACCCGATAGGTGTCGCGGTCGACGCGTCCGGCGAACGCGGGGACATCGAGGGAGCCGACGGTCGAGGCGTTCGCGGGAATCGACCCGCCGAGATCCCCCGCGGCCATCGTGGCAGCGGCAAGGATGGACGTCGGCGCGGCCCCAGAAAGAGCCAGCGCGAAGAGCCCCAATCGTAGGGCAGCCGCGAGACGCGGCATGGTCTGGAACGAACGATTTCGCATTGGTTTCAAGCGTTCCATGATGCCACGGTCAGGGCCGCGTGGATAGCCCCGCTGAATGCCTGCTGAATGCCTTTGCTGAATGCCCCGCGGAGTCGTCTCACCGGCCCCGACCCTGGTCAACTGGACTGGCCGCCAGGAAGGAACCTCCTCACCCTCCGGAGCAGCCCCTGCCACTCATGCCGCCGCACGACCAAGAGCACCCAGCCGACCCACGCAACCATGCCGAGCCCCATTTCCAGGAGCGTCCGCGGGGTCCAGACCGCGAGTCCCGCCATCAGCGCGAACGACCCGAGCAAAAGCCGCCGATTCGCGGGCCCCAGCCGGAAGTTGACGCGCCGCCGCGCCAGCCAGTAGTGGAGCACCGCGTGCGTGACGTGCGCGATGACGTAGGCCACGACGGCGCTCTTCAGCCCCAGGCGCGGCACCAGGAGCACGAAGGCCCCGAGCAGCGAGGCTCCGTAGATCAGTTCGAAGAGAACCCAGGGCTTGAGCCTCTCCCTCGGCACCAGCCAAATGCTGAACATCCAGGCGGCGCAGCGGAAATAATCGCCCAGGAACTGGATCGGCAGGAGATCGAGCGCCGGAATGAACTTTCCGGAGTAGAAGAGCGGCACCCAGACCGGCGCGCCGATCAGGAGCCCGGACAGGATGGCGGTGGTGAGGAGAAAGCCGAGCCGCACCGCGCTCCGCATCGTCTCGGCCGCGTCCTCGTCGCGCGCCTTCGCCGCGATCTCGGGCCAGACTGTGGCCGTGATCGAACTCAGGACGAGCGGCATCACCATCCCGGAGACGCCGAGACAGACCTGGTAGATGCCGTTCTGCGCCAGACCGAGTTGCCCAACCAGCATCGAACGGAGGACGAGAAGCGCCAGCGTGGAGGAGAGTCCCACCATCAGCGCCGCGATGCCGTAGCGGAGGAGCGGGCGCCA
Source organism: Candidatus Eiseniibacteriota bacterium (assembly GCA_031421415.1). Classification (GTDB taxonomy): domain Bacteria; phylum Eisenbacteria; class RBG-16-71-46; order SZUA-252; family SZUA-252; genus SZUA-252. The sequence goes on along the minus strand of JANOOP010000139.1, from coordinate 2,044 downwards.
GAGAGAGCGGTCGACGCCCCATGGCCGCGGCCCCGGCGCCGTGTGGGGCGCCAGGAGGCGGCCCGCCCACCAGGCCCAGACCGCCGTGATGACCACCAGCTGCGCCACCGCACCCCGAACGCCGAAGAAATAGGCCAGCGGAACGATCGTCGCGATTCCGACGAACGCGATCGTGGTGTTGAGGATCGCGTTCGCGCGGATCGCCTCGTGTCCCTGGAGCATCGAGACGCGGACCGACGCCACCGCGGAGAACGGCACCGACGCGGCGCCGAGCGCCACGGCCCAGGCGAAGGACGAATCGCGGAAGATCGCCGACGCGAGCCAGGGAGAGAGGACGATCGCGCCGAGCGCCAAGGCACCGCCCAGGCACCAGGCGATCGTGCGCCCCGCCGCTTCCACGCGGCGGATCCGCTCGACGTCGTTCCGCGAACGCGCCTCGGCGATCAGCGTGATGAGGCCGCTCCCGATGCCGAGCGTGGCCAGCGGCACCAGGACCGCCGTCAGCGTGGAGAGCTGCGCCAGGAGCCCGGTCCCCTCGGGGCCGAGCCAGGAGGCGAGGATCTTCGCGCGAAGTATCGCGGCTATGACCGCGGCGATCGAGCCGAGGCCGAGGATCGCTGTGGATCGGACCAGCCTCTGCACGGAGGGGCGCTAGCGGGACCCGTAGGTCCGTTCGTAGTAGTGGCGGAATTCGCCGGAGCGGATCGGCTCCCACCAATCGCGGTGGGAGACGTACCAGTCGATGGTATCGGCAAGCCCCCTCTCGAACGCGGTCGCCGGGTGGAAGCCCGTGGCCGTCGCGAGGCGCGAGGCGTCGATGGCGTAGCGGCGGTCGTGGCCGGGGCGGTCCTTCACGTGGTTCAGCAGCGAGGCCGGCATCTTCAGATGCTCGAGAATGGCCGCGGCGATCTGGAGCACCGATCGTTCATTTCCGCCCGCGATGTTGAAGGTGCCCCCCTCCACGTCGTCCGCCTGGAGGAGCGCGACGAGCGCGCGGCAGTGGTCCTCCACGTGGATCCAGTCGCGCACGTTCGTGCCGGTGCCGTAGACCGGGAGCTGCTTCCCCTCCAGCGCGTTCGTGACGAAGAGCGGGATCAACTTCTCCGGAAATTGGTACGGGCCGTAGTTGTTGCTGCAGCGCGTGACGATGGTCGGCGTTCCGTAGGTGGCGAAGTAGGCGTACGCCAGCCGGTCGCCGCCGATCTTGGAAGCGGCGTAGGGATTCCGCGCCAGGAGCGGCGACTGCTCCGTCGCCTCGCCGGAGAGAATCTCGCCGTAGACCTCGTCGGTGGAGATTTGCACGAAGCGCTTCACCCCGGTTCGCCGCGCCTCCTCCAGGAGAACGTAAACGCCGACCGTATCGGTGAGGATGAAGTCCTTCGGGCTCTCGATGGAGCGATCGACGTGCGTCTCGGCCGCGAAGTTCACGACGACCTCGCAGCCCGCCATGGCCTCCTTCACCGCCGCGTCGTCGCAGATGTCGCCCTTCACGAATCGGTAGCCGGGGTCGTTTCGGACCGGTTCCAGATTGGCGAGATTCCCCGCGTAGGTCAGCTTATCGAGCACCGTGATGCCGGCCTGCGGAACCGCGCGCCGCAAATGATGCGCGAAGCTCGACCCGATGAAGCCGGCGCCCCCGGTGACCAGGATGCGCGCGCGGGAGAGATCGAGACCCTTCGCCATGTTCGTTCTAGCCGTCCTTCCGGGACCAGTCGTACGGAATGTGGCTCTTGTGGGGATCGGCCCTCACCTCGTCGGGATCGGCGTAGTTGTAGGCCTCGGTCGGCGTGTTGACCAGCATGGCCGGCTCCGTGCCGATGCACTTCATGCCGTGCCAGACTCCGTTCGGGATCACGATGAGGATCGGATTCCTTTCTCCCATGAAGAACTCGTTGATCTCGCCCTTGGTCGGCGAATCGTCGCGTTCGTCGTAGAGCACGACCTTCATCATTCCCTTCACGATCACGAAGTGGTCGGTCTGCTTCTTGTGATAGTGCCAGCCCTTGACCACGCCCGGCTGGACGACCGACAGGTAGACCTGTCC
>JANOOP010000138.1:0-1657 GCA_031421415.1 Candidatus Eiseniibacteriota bacterium | reverse complement strand
CAATCTCATTGGTCGGCTCCTCGCCAGGCGGGTGAACACGTTTGGTGATGGTGGCATCGGGGTGCCGGAAATCGTAGCACCCACCCTAAACCGGTGTCAAACCTCGCTGCCCCTTGTATTTCCGGAGGAGTTGCCTTGACGCCCCATCGAGCCGGTTCCTACAATTCGCCACGGTCGCTCCGTTCCGACGCGGTCCCCCACAGGAGAAGAGCCATTCAGACGCCACGCGATCGATTCACGCGCCGCCGCCTGTCCGATTTTTCCGCAGTCTGCCGTCGGGCCGCGGTGTCGGCGCTCGCGATCCTCGCGGCGACGTCGTGGCTGCCGGGTCCCGCCGATGCCGCGGCCCTTCGCTCCACGCGCGCCGTGCGCGTTCTGAGCGAGGACCCGCGAGGCGTGCGGCTCGAATATCTGGCGGGCCAGGCGCGGTGGGACACGATCGCCGTCGGCCAGGAACGGTTCGAGCGCGTGCGTGTCGACGGCGCGGTGATGATCGAGCCGCCGGGACGTCCCGCACTTCCGACCGACCTGCTACAAGTGGCGGTGCCCGACGGCATGACCCCGCGACTTCGTGTCGAAATCGAGGAGTCCGACGAACGGCCGGGGAATCCGCCGGCGCCGGTGGTGTTCCAGCGGATCGTCTCCGACGATCCGGAGGAGGGACCGAAGAGCGAGTTTCGCTACGCGCCAGAGCCGGCGATCTACTCCGGAGTCGGACCCTACCCCGAGGCGGTCGCCTCACTCGGAGCGGGGAACGCGGTCGGAGAACTCTGGACGGTTCCGGTGCGCGTCGCTCCGGTCCGGTGGAATCCCGCGACTCGTTCCTATCGCGTTCTTCGCCGCCTCGTCGTTCGCGTCGACTTCGTGCCGGCCGCCGAGCGGGAGATCGCGCTCCGAACCGCGGGACGCCCGGGAACCGATACGGAATCGTGGCGCCGGATTCAGAGCCGCCTTCTGCTCAATCATGCCTCGGCCCAGGGTTTCCCGCGACGTCCACGCGATTTGTTCGCGGCGGGGCGCGCGATGGGCGCGCGGCGCCTCCTCGATGGGAATCCCGAGTTCCGTCTCTCCGTGACTCAGACCGGGTGGGCATCCGTTTCCTACGCGACGCTCGCGGGCGCCGGCTTTCCCCCGGGAATCGGCATCGCGAAGGTCGGCGTCTGGGAGCGCGGCTACAACGACTCCGGCGACAGCGCCACCGCGACGGCCATCCCGGTCGTGGCGCGGGACGCGAATTCCAACGGCGTCTTCGACGCGGGGGACGCCGTCGGATTCCACGCCCGCTCGCTTCGCGATCGCGTCGGGGTGGAATCGATCGAGAACCACTACGCCGACGCGAACGCCGCCTGGCTGACCTGGACCGCGGCCGACGCGCTCGTTGCCGGCTCCATCGACGGCACGAATCCGGCGCCGACGCCCGCGACTCCCACCTGGTTCTACGACATCGCCCGGCTGGAGCAGGACAACCTCATTCTCTCCGCGCCCGATCAGTTCTCTGCCTCGCCCCCCGAGAACATCGGCTACCTCTTCTGGACCAACGGACGAAGCGAGACGAGCGTGGAGGACTTCTCGACGCCGCTCCCGCTGGTGGACGCGGAGCCGGGGGGGGCGCCCGCCCCGGTACGCGCCCCGGATAAGGGGGCGACCCGGTCGCCCC
>JANOOP010000137.1:0-2793 GCA_031421415.1 Candidatus Eiseniibacteriota bacterium | reverse complement strand
CGTCAGCGACTCATTCGGCTTGTCACGCATACCCGAGGAGTATGCCAAACAGCCCGGCCGGCAACATGCATCAAAGCGAGACATGTCGCGGAGGCTGGATGGCCGGTGGCTCGCCTTTTCGTCCGGCCGCGGCGCCGGCATTCAGCTCTTTGTCCAGAGCCTGCTCGGCCCGCCGGGACGGTGGCAGATCTCGACGAACGGCGGGTTCTTTCCACGCTGGACGCGCAACGGCCGCGAGCTGATCTTCGAGGGTCCCGACGGCCGCATCATGGCGGTAGACATCGACACAAGCTCCGGATTCCAGGCCGGTACCCCGCGGCCCCTCTTCACGCTTCCCGCTCGTGTCACGGCCCTCGGGACGACTTCGTGGTCCTGCGACGCGAGCGGCGAGAAGTTCGTGCTCATCGTGCCCCCGCGCGTCGAGACGACCGGCACCATCGAGATCGTCACCGACTTCGGATCGCTGGTGAATCGAAAGTAGTCGCGCGACGATCCGATTGCCGCGTGGCGCCGGAAGTCCGCTAGAATCGGGGGATGAGCCGCTCCCGTTCGGAGTTCTCCCTTCGCGCGCTTCGGCCGCTGGGGGTATTCGCGCTTCTGACGTTAGCCCTTCCTGCGACGGCTCGCGCCGAACCCGGCGCCGATTGCTTCTCCAGCCCCCGAAGCCCGCTCGACAAAAGCGCCGCCACCGATTCCTGCTGGTACACGCTCCACGTTCACGCCGTGCGCGTGAGCGACTCGAACCCGGGCGCTCGCGCCGCGGACATCAATCCCGCGCAGGTGGCCCGGTGGATCGAGAAAGCAAACGAAGTCTACTCCGCCGCCCGCGTTCGCTTCGAATTCGACGCCACGCCGAGGATCGGCGACTGGGCCGAACTCCACGACACCGACGTGAACAGTCTCTCCGCCGATCTCCCCGGGGACGCGGTCTGGGAACACGGTAAATCGGCAGCCAACGAACTCGCCTCGCACTTCCCGCGTAAGATCTTGCTCCTCTTCCGTCACGGTCCCGACGCCACGCCGACGGGCGGCGGGTTCTCGAGCAACAGGTACAACTTCGTCGTTATGCCCGGCTACGACTTCACGACCCTTTGTGGTCCGACGCAGAACTCCTACCTCCTCGCGCACGAGATGGGGCACTACTTCGGGCTGAAGCACACCTTTCGGCAGTTCAAATCGAGGGCGGATGCGGCGACGGCCCTCAGGAGCGCGGGGAACAAGCCGGAGACCTTCGACGGCGATGGCCTCCCGGAGACCCCGCCCGAACCCTACATCGAGGAGCTCCAGTGCGGAACCGACGCGCTGGTGATCGTGAACGGCATCCCCTTTCCGCTCCTCCGCCGTAACGTCATGTCGTACTACGCCAGCGACGTGAAGACGCTGAGCTCGGAGCAGGTGGCGGTGGTGCGAACGTGGGTGGAGCGCCGCTTCGCTCGGGTGATGGCTGGAGTCGGGCCGTACGTCCCCGATGAACGCCGGACCTTTCAACTCGTCTCCCTCGCGGGAGGAAAAGCGCTGGAAGCGGTGGGAGCGCCAAAGGAGAAGGGCGGCAAGCTCCGCGCGGCCGACTGGAGCGGCGCCGCGAATCAGAGCTGGAGAATCGTCCCGCTGACGGCAGGGGACACGGGCTGGTTCGAGATCGTCTCCGTCGCGAGCGGAAAATGCCTCGCCGTGGAGGAAGGAAACGCCATCGTCGGCGATCGCGTCATCCAGGGAACGTGGGAGGGGAGGAGTCAGCAGAAGTGGCGCTTCATCAAGGACGAGCATGAAGAGCTGGTGATCGAGGCGCGACACGTCCGGAAGGTGCTGGGAGTCGGCGCCGCCGGTGGCGCCCCGCGAGCGGCCGTAGGGTCCGTCTTCGTGTCCGTGGACCAGGGATTGACGAACCAGCGGTGGCGTTTGATGCCGGCGGATTGACCCGCGGGAGAGCCGGCGCCGTGCCTGCCCGCGCCTCTCAACCGCTGCCGCACGCGCCTCTTACCGTTTCGCATCGAATAGAGTGGCACGACGTAAGTTATTGAGATATCTTATTTTCTGTAGTCAGAACCAGGCTGGCCCCCAAATCCACGGGGGTCGGTCGATCCTCGAGAAGGCGGAAATCCCGCGATCCCGGGTCCAAACGGCAACAGGCCTGCGCTCCGGAGATGCAAGTTCCGGATCGCCAGCAGTCGCATCGGCCCGCGCCGCATCCCTACCACAACCTGTCCAATCGCCTTCGGGGCCAACCCCCGCAAGCATCCGCACGCACGGCTGCGTTCAACGGGCAACGCCCGCACGATCGCGCACGCCCGCGGTCGGTTTGGACCAGGAAGGAGTCGCAGCATGTCTCTCAAGATGAGCGAGTTCCCCGGAATCGATCCGAACCACGTCACCGCGCTTCACACCGCGGGCATCGACGACACCGACGCCCTGATGAAGCTCTGGGGCGACAAGGAGAAGCGCGCGGCGCTGGTGGCCAGCTCGGGCATCAGCGACGAAAACTTCACGAAGTTCGCGGCCATGGCGCGGCTGGGACGCGTGAAGGGAATGGACCTGAAGCACCTCGACGTCCTCGTCGCCGCCGGCATCGACGGCCCGAAGCGTCTCTTCAGCTTTACGGCCGAGACGCTCGTGAAGCACCTGGGAGAGGCCGTTGCCGAGAAGAAGCTGACCGGCACGGTCCCGACGCTCGAGGAGATCACCGCCTGGTTCGCGAATCCGAAGCCGGCAGCCGCGCCGAAGCCGGAAGCGGTGAAGGCGTGAAGTAGCAGAAAAGCGTCTCCTGCTTCAATTTCGGCCACGATCGAAAGGTTG
>JANOOP010000136.1:0-2055 GCA_031421415.1 Candidatus Eiseniibacteriota bacterium | reverse complement strand
GTTCGCACGACCCAGAGGAAAACGACCACACTTCCGGCCAGGCAGACGAGGCGGGTGAAGGCGTCGGGGTAATTGGCCGCGGCGCCCTGGAGCGGCATGCCGCCGCCGAAGGCCGCGATGGAGCCGAGGGCATAGGCCATCGGGACGAAGAGCAGAAGCGTGGCCACCTCTTCCGGCCGGAACGAGAAGAGGAGCCGGGCGAGTCCGCCGCGGGCCGCGGTACGCTCCTGAACCACGTCGGAGCTCGGGGTCGTCACCGAGTCGGTACGCTCGCGCCGGCGGTCGCCGCGGCGGTCTTCCCCTCGGATGAACCCCGCGCCGCCAGCGCCCCCAGTCGCACGCGCGCGTCGATCGCGATGGAGGGAGCATCCCCGGGAAGCGCGAGCACGGGGTTGAGATCGAGCTCGAGCAGTTCCGCGTGGTCGCTCGCGAGGAGCGAGACGCGATGGAGCAGATCGAGGAGCGACGCCTCGTTCACCTTCGGCGCTCCGCGAAATCCGTCCAGGAGCGGATAGCCGCGGATTTTCCGAATCATCTCTTCGGCGTCGGTGTCGGTGAGCGGCGCCAGGCGGACCTGGACGTCGCGGAGCAGCTCCACGGCGACGCCGCCGAGTCCGAAGAGAACGATCGGGCCGAACGCCGGATCGCGCGTCATACCGATGATCGTCTCGACGCCACCCGAGAGCATCCGTTCCACCGAGACGCCCTCGAAGACCGCGCCGGGCATCGCCTTCTTGAGCACCGCCTGGAGCTCGTCGAAGACCTGCGCCGCCTCCTCCTCGCTCCGGACGTTGAGCCGCACGCCGCCGATGTCGCTCTTGTGCACGACCTGCGGCGAACGGAGCTTCATCGCGACGGGAAAGCCGATCGACTTCGCCAGCGCGGCCGACTCGCCGCGCTTCGTCGCGACGCGCGCCACGTTGAGACGGATTCCGTAGGCGCCCAGGAGCTCGCTCATGGGTCCGGCGGGCATCCAGCCGCCGTCCTTCCCGCCGCCGGGCATCGTCGCGCGCGCCTCCGCGATCGCTTTCTCGGCGCGCCCCCGGTCGATTCCCGATAGCACCGGCGTCTCCCCAACCGGCCCGTTCCTCCAGACGCCGTACTCCACGACGCGCGCCAGCGCCTGCGCCGCCGATTCGGGGAACGAGTAGGAGGGAATGTGCCCGGACTGGAGCGACTTCAGACTCTCCGGCACGCCATGGCTTCCCATGAAGCAGGAGAGGATCGGCTTCGTGGCCCCCTCCGCTCCCTTCAAGATTGCCTTCGCGACCTCCGGCGCGCCCGTCACCAGTGGCGGCACGAAGATCACGATCACCGAGTCCACGTTCTTGTCGGCGTGGAGGAGGCGCACGGCCTTCTCGAACGATTCGGCGTTCGCCGAGGCAATCATGTCCACGGGGTTTCGCGTGCTCGCCTCGACCGGAAGGAACGCGCGGAGCGCCTTCACGGTCCTCGGCTCGAGCGCCGGAAGCTGAAGCCCGCTCCCCTCGCAGGCATCGGCCGCCATGATGCCGGGACCGCCCGCGTTCGTGAGGATCGCGACGCGGGGCCCGGCCGGAATCGGCTGGGACGCGAGAAGGAGCGCGGTATCGAAGAGTTCCTCGATCGTGTCGGTCCGGATGACGCCGCTCTGGCGGAAGAGGGCGTCCACGGCGATGTCGGAGCCGGCGAGCGCGCCGGTGTGCGACGTTGCCGCGCGCGAGCCGCTCTCGGTGCGCCCGCTCTTCACCGCCAGGATCGGCTTCCTCCGCGCCACGCGGCGCGCGATCTGCGTGAACTTGGCCGGATTCCCGAACGATTCGAGGTAGAGGAGGATGACGTCGGTGCCATCGTCCCGCTCCCAGTACTCGATGAGATCGTTGCCCGAGACGTCGGCCTTGTTGCCGACGCTCACGAACTGCGAGATCCCGACGTTCAGCATGCGAGCGTAGTCGAGGATGGCGAGTCCCAGGGCGCCGCTCTGCGAGGAGAAGGCCACGCGGCCCGGCATTACCTGTAACGGGGCGAACGTGGCGTTCATCATCACGGCGGGGTCGGTGTTCAGGATGCCGAGGC
>JANOOP010000135.1:0-8201 GCA_031421415.1 Candidatus Eiseniibacteriota bacterium | reverse complement strand
CGCGACGCCGCGCCCGTCTCGGGGAGCGCTCCGCTCCTCACGTCGGTCACGCACCGGATCCACGTGGGCCTGAATCGCCTCTTCGAGATCGACCTGGTGCTTCCGGGCTATCGATGGGAACGCTGGTTCGACCGTCTGATCGTGGAGGGGGCTCGGATCGCCTACCCCCTCACGCTCCCGGGCGCGATGCCGGGAGGCGCGGGGTCGCTGCGGCTCCGCCTCTGGGGGGCCGGCAGCTCGATCGGCACCTCGATTCCCGATCACCTCGCGCGGGTCAACTGGAATCGGGCGCTCGTCGACAGCGCCGGGTGGAACTTCACGAATCCGAAAGATCTCGCCGGCCAGGGATTCGCGGTGGGGCTCTCGGCCCGCGACACGGTGGATGTGGGCGTCCCGCTCGTCAACGATCCGAGCGACCCGAACCGGAGCGACGCGCAGTACATCGCGTGGTTCGAGGTCGGCTATCCGCGCCGCCTTCAGGCCTCCCTCGACACGCTCTTCTTCTCCGCCCCCGACTCGGTCCCCGCGGGCCGGTTTCGGTACGCGGTGAGCGCCGTCGTCGATAGCGCCGCGTCGCGTTTCTACGACCGCACCGACCCCGAGCGCCCGATCCGGCTCGTGGGGGGCGCCTGGAGCGGCGCGTCGGGGTCGTTCACGCTCACGGTGGAGGACAGCGCCGGTCCGGGGCATCGGCCCCGGTACGCGCTCCTCTCCACCGCGCGCGCCGCGCGGCCTTCGGTCATCGCGCTCTACGCGCCTCCGGTCGGGCCTCGCACGATCGGCGATCTTCTCGATCCCGCGAACCAGGCGGACTACATCGTCGTCGCGCCGCCGGCCTTCCAGGCGGCCGCCGAGTCGCTGGCCGCCGACCGATCGCGCTTCCTGAGCGGCGTGGCGAACCCGATCGGAGTCGTCGCGACGACCGATCGGATCTACGCGCAATTCTCCGGCGGGACCCCCGATGTCGCGGCGATCCGGAATTTCCTCGCCTACGCCGTCCGGCATTGGGCACGGGGGCCGCTCTACGTCTGCCTTCTCGGCGACGCCTCGCTCGATCCACTCAACTATTCGAGCCTCCGGGTGGTCGATTACGTCCCGACGTACAGCGGGGGATACCACACGGCGTTGCAGCAGCAGTTCTCCCTCGACGATTGGATCGCGAGGCTCGATGGTCCGGGCGATCAACTCCTCGATCTCGCCATCGGCCGGCTGCCCGCGCGGACTCCCGAGGAGGCGCTCCAGATGGTGAGGGGAAAGCGCCGGACCTTCGAGGCGAACGCGTCGTTCGATCTCGCGAGAAACCGGGTGCTGCTCTGCGCCGACGACGCGTGGAAGTGGTCCGCGTCGCAGCAACTCGATCCCGTAGGGCTCGATCACGTGCGACAGATGGAGCGGAAGGACCGCGCTCACATCCCGTTCCCCGTGACCCGGAGCAAGGTCTACCTGAACGACTACGCCTTCTCCGATTCCCTGAAGACCTCCAAGCCGGGCGCGCGCGAGGCGTTCATCGCCGCGGTGAACCGGCAGAGCTGGCTCGTCGACTACATCGGCCACGGCTCCGACAATTTGCTCGCCGACGAGCAGGTCTTCCGGTCGACGGACGTCTCGCGCCTGACGAACGTGACGCTTCCCGCGATCTGGTGCTTTTTGAGCTGCACGGTGGGCCGCTTCGACGACCACCAGCGGGACGGCATGGCGGAGTTGCTGGTCCGGGCTCCGGACGCCGGCGCGGTCGCCGCAATCGCCGCCACGGGCCTAGTTTTCGGATCGGAGAGCACCGCGCTCAACGACCGGTTCGTCGACGAGCTCTTCCCGATCTCGCCGCGCGCCGATAGTCTTCGCACCGCGGGTCTCGCCTGGGCGCGGGCCAAGAACCAGAGCGTCAATTTCAGCGTCCGGAAATACAATCTCATCGGAGAACCGGGAATCGTCCCTCCGCTCCCGCGGGGCCGAGGGCTCTGGGAGAAGGGACCGCTCGATTCGATCCTCCGCGGGGAGCAGGTCACCCTGCGGGGGCACGCGCTCCTCGCCGACGGGTCGCCCGATACGGTGGCCTCCGGCACCGCCCGGCTCCGGATTCTGGGCCCTCCGTCGCGGCGCCTCCTGAACGGATACAACGGCGGACTCGCCGGGATCGTGCCGTACGATCTCCCCGGGCCCGTTCTCTACCAGGGCGACGTTCCGCTGGCCAGGGGCGCGTTCACGATCCGCTTCACCGTTCCGGTGGATGCCCGCGTGAGCGGCGCGGGCGCACGCCTCGAGGCGCTCCTGGAGGAGGCGGGCGGATTCGGCGTCGGGCTCGCGGCCGACTCCATTCGAGTCGCCGTGGGACTCGCTCCGCGCATCGACGTGACGCCCCCGTCGATCTCCCTCGTGTCGCCGCCCGACACCACGTTCGCCCCCGGCAACCGGGTGACGATCGCGCTCGAGGACTCGAGCGGCATCGATCTCACCGGGTTCGACAACGCGCATGCCATCTTCGTCCTCTTCGACGACGCGGGGAATCCGACCGATCTGACGGCGGGATTTCGGTACGAATCGGGAAGTTCGACCCGGGGAACGGTCGATCTGGTCCTCCCGGCCCTGGCGAACGGTCCCCACCGCCTGGAGGTGCACGCCTCCGATACCTACCGGAACATCGGGGCAGCCACCTTCGTCATCGAGGTCGCCGCCCAGTCCGCGGCGGGGGGACCGCTACGCCTGACCCAGGTCTTCAACTATCCGAATCCCTTCGAGAAGGAGACGTACGTCCATGTCCGGCTGAACCAGCCGGCTCGCCTTCGGGTCCAGATTCTGACGGTCGCCGGGCGAAAGGTGCGCGAGTGGTCCGAGGAGGGGAAGGCGGGCGAGAACTACCTTCCCTGGGACGGCCGCGATTCGCAGGGAGAAAATGTTGCCATTGGCGTGTACCTAATTCACGTTACAGCGGAAGCGGCGGGTAGAGGCAGGGTGGACGCGATTGGGCGCGCGCTTCGGACTCGATAACCGGGTGTCGCGCTTGATGGTGGCCCGAATTTCCGGTACCATCGAGGGGTCTCGACAGGGGGTGCTGCGGCGTCCCAGTATTCTGTCCTTAAGGAGGTTACGAATGATCCGCTTCACGACGCTCAGCCTGGCGGCCCTGCTATTCGTGGGCACGGTCGGCACCGCCCACGCGCAGTCGCAAGCCGGCGCGGCGTCCTCCCTCATCGCCCCCGGGGCCCGCTCGGACGGCATGGGGCGCGCGTTCGCCGCCGTCGCGAACGACGCGAACATGATTTGGTGGAATCCGGGCGGCATGGCGTTCACGCGGGGCCGCGAGGCCTCCTTCATGTATACCCAGCTTGTCCCCGATCTGGCCGACGACGTGAACTTCTCCTACCTCGCCTACGTGCAGCATGTCGAGGGATGGGGCGGTCTCGGCGCGGCGGTCGGCTATCTCTCGTACGGCAAGACCGAGGGGACCGACATCAACGGCGACCCCACCGGTGAGTTCACCTCCTATGAAATCGCCCCGACCATCGCCTACGGAACCGAACTCGCCGACAACGTTGGATTCGGCGTGTCGCTGAAGCTGCTGCGCGTCGATCTCGCGCCGGCCACGGTGACCCTCGACGGCCGCGCCGGACGAGGCACCACGTTCGCGGCCGACATCGGGACCCTCTACAAGGTGCCGAAGTGGAAGGCCTCCTTCGCGGCGGTCATCCAAAACCTCGGCCCGAGCATCGCGTACATCGACGAAGACCAATCCGATCCGCTCGGCCGGAATCTCAAGTTCGGCGTCGCCTACACCCCGTTCGAAAATGAGATTCATCGGGTGCTGATCGCGGCGGACGCGAATCGGTTCCTCCTCCCGGACGAGGTCCTTGGCGTCAGCGTCTGGAACGCGGGCCTCGAGTACGAGTTCAATCGGCTCCTCGCGCTCCGGGTCGGTTACATCAGCGATCCGATCGGCACAATCACCGACGCGACCTACGGACTCGGTCTGAACTACAAGGGGTTCCGCTTCGACTACGCGTCGTACCCGCAGTCGGAGTTTCTCAATCGCACGAGCCGGTTCTCGGCCAGCTACCGCTTCTAAGATCGCCATCGACGTGGGGCGCCTGAAGCGCTGGATCGTCACGCTACTCCTGGGGAGCCAGGCCTCGTTCGGGGGTCTGGCTCCCCTTGTTTCCCTCGCGGAGGCTTCGGACGCCGTCTCGGTCCCGGCTTCTCTGGAGCGGCGACCGGAACTGTGGCGCGTGTCCCGGCCGCGGCCCGAAGCCCTCTCGGCGGCGGATCGCGCCACGGTCAGAACCCTTTCGGAACGGCGGCTCGCGCTCCGCCGCGCCTTTCCCGATCGCCTCGGCGGGTGGCGCCGCGCTCCCTGGGTGAGCGGGCGGAAGCCTCCGCTCCTCGCCCCGAACGCGGGTGGCCGCCTGGTGCGCGCCCTCGCGACGACCGGCGTGCCCGACACCGTGCGGGTTCTCGGCATTCGGATCGAGTTCGACACCGACAGTCTCGGAGCCGCCACCAGCACGCCCGATGGCAGGTTCGACATGCGCGACGGGAAGGCGCTCGGCATCATCATCGATCCGCCTCCGCACGATCGAAGCTTCTTCATGGCGCACCTCGAGGCGCTCTCCCGCTACTGGAAACATCAGTCGTACGGGCAACTCGTCGTCGAGTACGACATCTATCCCAAGGGCGAGAACGCCGCCTATCGCCTCGGCGACACGGGGCGCTACGGTCCCTGGACGCTCGGCATCCAGTCGTTCGCGGAAGCGCAGCGCTTCTTTCGGGAGTCGGTGCTCGCGGCCGACGCGACCGATTCGATTCCGTTCGGCGACTTCGACGTCATCTCCATCTTCCACGCCGGGGCCGACTACCAGTCGGACATCCAGGGCGACTCGCCGCGCGACCTTCCGACATTTCAGATCGCGCTGGAGGACTCGGTGGCGGTGAACGGCGGCGCGCTCGGGATCTTCGGCGGACTCGTCATGCCCGAGACCGAGAACCAGGACGGTTACTTCGGCGCCCTCAACGGCACGCTGGCGCACGAATTCGGGCACACGCAGGGGCTCCCCGATCTCTACGACATCAACACGTTCTTCCCGGCGGTCGGTGTCTGGAGCAACATGGATTCGGGCTACCTCCTCGCCACGGCGCTCGAGGATTCGCAGACGGGCGGAATCGTCGTGGCCAGCGGCGTCATGCCCACCAGCCTCGATCCCTGGTGCAAGTCGCTTCTCTGGCCCGGCGGGCTCGAGTTCACCGACCCGGAGCGGGAACTGACCACGACGCTCCAGGCGACGCAGCTCAACGATCGCCTTCTCTACGTTCCGCTCGACGGGGACGAGTATCTCCTGGTGGAAAACCGCCAGACCGACCTGAACGGCGATCAATCGCTCTACCTCGATCGCGATGCGACCAAGCGAGTGATTCTCGGCCCCGGCCTCTCCACCGCCGACACGCTCGATACGACCGGCGACAAGGAGTACGACTTTCTCCTCCCGGGGCAGGGGATCTTCGTCTGGCACATCGATCCTTCCGTGTTCTGCACGGTGACCGGTGAGGTGGCGGGCAGCGGCGACACGTTCGAGTGCGGACCGAACGCGAATCCCGATTATGGAATCAACTCGAACCCGGATCGGCTCGGGGTCGGTCTCGTGGAGGCGGACGGGATTCGCGACATCGGCGATCCCAGCTCGTACTACTTCTACGGGAGCCCCTTCGACGCCTACTTCGTGGGGAATCACACCGTCCTCGGGCCCGACACGAATCCGAGCACCAGGACGAACGATGGCGCTGTCAGTCACGTCACGCTGCGAGTCCTCTCGCCTCCCGGCGTCGAGATGGGGATCTCCATCGCATCGGCGATCCGCGTGCCGGGCTGGCCACTCCTGAGCGCCACCGGACGCGGCCTCGGCGCGCCGACCTCGGGAAGCCTGCTTCACGATGGGAGGCGATCGCTCGTCACGGGGGCCGATAGCCTGATCCTCGCCTGGATGGCCGACGGCCTTCCCTATGTGAACGGCCGCGAGAGCGGCGAATTCATGCCGCTTCCCGCGAAGATCCGCGGGCCGGTGCTCTTCGTCGATTCGCTCTTCCGCCGGAATCCGGCCGCTCGTCACGGGGCCGGCATCGTGGCCGCCTGCGACGACGGGAATCTCTACGCGGTCCGCCCCGACGCGCAGGCGGCGGCGCAGGCGATTCCGCTCTTCGGGTGGCCTCCCGTCCTTGGCGATCCCTCGATCGGCGCGACCACCGGGCCGGTCCTCTCGCCGGACGGGAACATCCTCGTCGGCACGAGCGACGGGCGAGTCTTCGTCGTGACCCCCTCCGACAGCGTCTCCATCGCCCCCCTCGTCTCGGCGGCGTGCGACACGCTTCTCGACGGCACGACGCCGGTGACGACGGAAGTGTCGGGGAATCTCGCCGTGGGCCGCTTCCACGGCGCGGGCGGCTATTCGATCGCCTACGCCACGCGCGACGGCTACCTCCGCATCGTGGACGAACCGGGGAAGGGGCTCGGCGCCATCGACGTCGTCTGGCGCGCCGTCAGCGGCGTGACCGACTTCGCCCCCTCGCTCCTGGGAGTCGATCTCGACCGAGAGCCGGATCGCGATCTCGAAGTCATCGTGGTCGATTCCCCGAGGGGGACGGTCCATGCCTTCGACTTGACCGGCGCCGAACTTCGCGGCTGGCCGGTCTCCGTGGCGGGGACGCTCGGCGCGGCCGCGGTTGGCGATCTGGACGGGGACGGCTTCCCCGAAGTGATGGCGATCGACGATCAGGGATCGCTCCACCGGTGGAACCGAAACGGCGTCGAGTCGCTCGGCTGGCCCGTCTCGCTCGCGTCTCGCTTCGACTCCGGCGCCGGGGGAGGGTCGGGTTCACCGGTCGTGGCGGACCTCGACGGGAACGGCAGCCAGGACGCCCTCGTGGCGCTCACGAACGGCCTCCTGGTCGCGCTCGACGACCGCGGGCAGACGCTGCCGGGCTGGCCGATCGGCATGGAGCGCTCCACCCGCACGACGCCGCTCCTTGTCTCGCTGAATGGCTCCGACTTCGCTCCCGACCCCGCCGGTCCGGCGTGGCTCCACGTGGCCGCGGTGGGAGACAGGGGACAGTGGGACGTGCTCCAGACGGGCGCTCGCGCCGACAGCGCGCTCTTCGGCGCCGACGGCACGAGCGGGCGTACTCCCTGGATCGGCCTTCACGGAGACCGGCGGCGGAGCGCCGTCCTGGACGACGCCGAGCTGGCGGCGCCGGCGGCCCGCGGGGCGCTGGTGGCGAAGGGCTCCTTCTACTGCTTCCCGAACCCCACCCGCGGCAACGAGATCGGCATCGCCTACACGCTCGACGCGGGGGTGACCTCGGTCCAGATCCGTGTCCTCGACCCCTCCGGAGTGGTCGTCAGGACGCTTCCGGGAGAGACGGCGCCGGCGCAGAATGTGACGAGATTGCCGCTACAAGACCTCGCCAGCGGGGTATACCTGGTCCGTATGGAGGCGCGCCGCGGAGGCGCCAGCGAGGTCTCGTTCCAGAAGTTCGCCGTTGTCAGATAGACCCTTGGCGAGGTATCATTAACTTGTTTGGTGAACCCCACATCCGCCCGGCGCTAGGAAGACAGACTCTGACTCTACGACTCGTTCATCGCGCGGTCTTCGCGGGCATCCTCTGGGGCATCCTCGGGGTCGCCTTCGCCACCGGCGTTTCCCGCGCTTCCGACATCGATTACCGCACGAATTCCGTGGGGGAGATTCTGCTCGCGCAGCGCGCGATCGCCGACTCGGTCGTCGAGACGCCTACGCCGCCGCAGGGCACCGCCATTCCCGCCGTGGCACCGGACGATGAGTCGGTTCCGGTCGCGAAATCACCTGGCCGGGCCTTCCTCCTCAATCTCATCGTGCCGGGAGCGGGGCATATCTACGCGGGAAACAAGCGCGGCTGGGTGCATCTTGGGCTCGAGGGCGCGACGTGGATGACGTACCTCTACTATCACGATCGCGGCAAGACGAAGGAAGACGAGTTCGAGGCGTACGCGGACGAGAAGTGGGATTACGAGCGGTGGCTCGCGGCGGATCCCGCGAACGCCGGTTCGGACGCCGACCTCCTGATCAGAGACTTCGCAACGAACAACCGGCAGCAATACTACGAAGACATCGGCAAGCTCCGGGTCTACCGGAGCGGCTGGGAAGGCTACACCGACCCGCCGGACGACGCCCAGACCCGGCGCT
>JANOOP010000134.1:0-3937 GCA_031421415.1 Candidatus Eiseniibacteriota bacterium | reverse complement strand
GGCGACGGCGTCCTGGAGCTCTTCGCGAAGCACGACATTCCGGGTCTCCGGACGCGTGCGTTCGGCGTCCCCGATCGAATCTTCGACCACGCGACCCGCGACTCGCTCCTCCGAGCCGCGGGGCTCCATCCGGAGGTCCTGGCGCCGGAACTGGAGCGCTGGCTGCGCGACGAGACTCACTCCACCCCGGAGCCGCTCACCCCGCTCGCGACGAAGGCATGACCCGTCCTCCCCGCCACCTCGGCATCGTGGGCAACCGGGGAAAGGAAGGGGTGCGCGCGCTGCTTCTACCCCTGGTCCGCTGGATTCGCGGCCAGGGGCTCGACGTTTCGCTGGAGCGTTCGCTCGTCCGCGGCCTGAAGGGGGTCGGCGCGGGGGTGTCGCTCCCGACGCTGCTCCGTCGCTCGGACGCGCTCCTGGTTCTCGGCGGCGACGGAACGATGCTCCGCGCGGCCCGCGAGGCGCGCGAGGGGCTTCCGATCCTCGGCGTGAATCTCGGAAGCCTGGGGTTCCTGACGGAAACCGCCGTGGAGTCGCTCTATCCCGCGCTCGACCGGCTCTTCCGCGGGAAGTTCGGCGTGGAGCGACGGATGATGGTGGAGGCGACCGTCCGCTCCGAGCGGGGCTCGCGCGTCTGGAACGGCATCGGGTTGAACGACGCGGTGATTCACCCCCGCGATCGATCGCGCGTCCTCGCGCTCGAGATCCGCATCGGCTCCACACCGCTCGGCACGCTCGTGGCGGACGGGCTGATCGTCGCCACGCCGACCGGCTCGACGGCCTACTCGCTCTCGGCGGGCGGCCCCATCGTCCGCCCGACGATCGAGGCGCTCATCGCGACGCCGATCAGCCCCCACACGCTTACCTTTCGCCCGCTTCTCGTCGGAGCCGACGAGTCGGTGCGAATCGTGCTTCGCCACGGTCATCCGCGCGCCACGCTGACGATCGACGGCCAGGTGACGCATCTTCTGAAGCCGGGAGACGAGATCGAGATCCGGCGGGCGAAGCGCCACGTCTCGCTCATCACCCTGCGGCCCGGCTCCTTCTACGACGTCCTTCGCCGGAAATTCGCGTGGGCCGAGCCCCCGCGCTCCGCGAGGCCTCGCGGGTAGCCGTGCTCTCCTGGCTCTCGATCCAGGGCCTCGCCCTCGTCGATTCGCTCGAACTGGAGTTCGCGCCCGGCCTGAACGTGCTGACGGGCGAGACGGGGGCGGGGAAGTCGATCGTGCTCGGCTCGATCGGACTCCTCCTCGGCGAGCGGGCCGACGCGGCGTGGCTTCGCGCCGGGGTGCCGCGCGGATTCGTGGAGGGAACCTTCGACCTCTCGACGCGCCCCGATCTACTCCAGGCGGTGCGGGCCCTCGACGTGGAGCCCGAGGAGGATCGCGTCGTCGTCCGCCGCGAGATCCACGCCGACGGGCGGAGCCGCGCTCTCGTCAACGGGCGCACCACGCTCCTCGGGCCGCTCCGCGCGCTGGGGGAAGTCCTGGTGGACCTCCACGGGCAGCACGAGCATCAGCAACTCCTGAAGCCGGAGCGCCAGGGCGAGTTCTTCGATCTCTGGGCCGGAACCGCCGAGGAGCGCGCCGCGCTGGAGCGGGAACGCGCGGAACTCCTGGAGTCCCGCCGCACCCTCTCCGAGGGCAGGGCGCGCTGGGAGTCGGATCGCGAGAACGAAGCGCGCCTTCGCGAGGACGCGGAGGAGCTGAAGCGCGCCGCGCTCCTGGAGGACGAGGAAGAGCACCTTCGGCGCGAGCGCGATCGTCTCCATCACCGGGAGCGGTTGATCGCGGGCGTCTCCGAGGCGGTGGACGCGATCCAGGACGACGAGCGCGGCGCCGGCTCGGTCCTGAAGCGGACCGTTCGCGGACTCCAGCACGCCGCCGCCGTCGACTCCGGGCTTCTCCCCCTGCTTGAAGAGGCGCAGGCGCTCTTGAACCAGGCGGCCGATCTGGGAGGGCGAATCGACCAAGAGCGGGAGAGACTCCTGGAGGATCCGCTCGATCTCGACGCGCTGGAAGCGCGGCTCGACCGAATCCACCGGCTAAAGCGAAAGCACGGCGCCGATCTTTCCGGCCTGATCGAACTGGCCAGGGAGTTGGAGGAACGGCTCCGCGCCCTCGCCCCGAACGAGGAGGCGCTCCAGGACGCGGAGCGGGCCCAGACGCGACGGCTGGAGACCTTCAGCACGCGGCTCGACCAGTTCCTGAGTAAGCGCGCCGGAGCCGCGGGCTCCTTCGCCAAGGAGGTGGCCGCCCGGCTCGCGCGGCTGGGGTTCGGCAAGGCTGCCCTCCGGGTCGAGATGACCGATCGAGAGTCCGTGCGCGAGGCGGCGTCGGGCCGAACCGGAGCGTTCGTTGACCCGCCTTCGATCCCCGGCCTACACTTCTCGTTTCAGCCCAATCCCGGTGAACCAGCGCGCCCGATCCAGCGGATCGCATCGGGCGGGGAACTCTCCCGGGTCATGCTGGCGGTGAAGTCACTCATGGCGGAGCGCGATCGCGTGTCAGTTCTCGTCTTCGACGAAGTCGACCAGGGAATCGGAGGGGCCGTGGCGGAGGAGGTGGGCCGTCTTCTGCGCGCGCTCGGCGATCGCCGCCAGGTTCTCTGCATCACGCATCTCCCGATGATCGCGGCATTCGGCGCGCGCCACTTCCAGGTCTCGAAGGGCGTGGCGGAAGGCCGGACCACGACCGCCGTCCGTCCGCTGGGCGGATCCGACCGCGAGGACGAGATCGCGCGGCTCCTGGCCGGCGCCCGCGTCACCGACACGACGCGCCGGCAAGCGCGGGAACTCCTGCGCGCCGCCGAGAGCGCGTCAAAGGCGGCGCCGTCCGCGCCCAAGCGAGCCGCCGGCTCCGCCTCGGGCGCCCGCTCCACCGCCAAGGCTCGAAAGGGCGCCGTCTGAGCGCGCGCGGCCTGAACGCATGATCACACCGACCCTCGAGGAATACCGGTCGCTCGCGCGCGGGGCCAACCTGGTCCCGGTCATGCGCGACGTGCTGGCCGACCACGACACGCCGGTCTCGGCGTTCGCGAAGTTGAATCGCGGCGATGCCGCCTTCCTCCTGGAGAGTCTGGAGGGAGGCGAGACGTGGGGCCGCTATTCGATTCTGGGATTTCGCCCGTCGATCGAATTCCGCTCGAAGGGCCGCGTCGTCGAGATCCGCCGCGGAGAGCGCACCGAGCGGAGCGAGCGGGAGGATCCGCTGTCGGCGCTCCAGGAACTCCTGGGCGGCGTGCGCGCGGCGTCGGTGCCGGGGTTGCCGCCGTTCAGCGGCGGCGCCGTCGGCCTCGTCGGGTACGACTACGCCCGCTTCCTCGAGAAACTGCCGGCGACGCTGCCGGACGATCTGAACCACCCCGATCTCCACTTCGTCTTTCCGGACGTCGTCCTGGTCTTCGACAACTTCCGGCATCGTCTGCGGCTGGTGGTGAACACGCGTCCCGAGGGAAACGCCGACCGCGCCTACCGCGACGCGGTGGCGACCATCGACGAGATGCTGGCGCGGCTCGCTCAACCGGTCCCGGCGCCCGCGACGGCGCCCGCCGGAAACGGCGAGGTGACGTTCACCAGCAACCTCGGCCCCGAGCGCTATCGCGCGGCCGTGGAGCGCGCGAAGGAGCACATCCGGGCGGGAGACGTGGTTCAGGTGGTCCTGGCGCACCGCCTGGAGGCGACCGCGGCGGTGGGGCCGTTCGACGTCTATCGCGCGCTCCGGGTGCTCAACCCTTCGCCCTACATGTTCTACCTCCGTTTTCCCGATCGGGCGGTGGCCGGCTCCTCGCCCGAGATCCTGGTCCGTAGCGCGGGCGGGCGCGTGGCGCTTCGTCCGATCGCGGGAACGCGGCCTCGCGGCGCCGGACGGGCGGAGGACGACGCGCTGGAGCGGGAGCTTCTGGAAAGCGAGAAGGACCGCGCCGAGCACATCATGCT
>JANOOP010000133.1:0-2567 GCA_031421415.1 Candidatus Eiseniibacteriota bacterium | reverse complement strand
CCCTACGTGAAGGACTACGACGCCGTCGCGGGCGACGCGCCGCCCGAGTGGTCCGGACGATTCGATCTCTCGCGCCGGCGGTTCTTCCTCGCGCGGACGGAAGGGCGCGAGGGAAGGGCGTCGGCGTCGCGCTCTTCCGCGCTGCGGTGCGGTGGGCGCTCTCGAAGGGGTGCCGCGAATTGAAGGTCGAGACGCAGAACATCAACGTCCCCGCCTGCCGCTTCTACGAGCGGATGGGCTGCCGGCTCCGAACGGTGAATCGCGGGGCGTACCCGGATCTGCCGCACGAGATTCAACTGCTCTGGTACAAGGTCCTCGCGCCACGGGAGGCGGCTCTCGGATGATCGTTCTCGAAACCGAACGCCTTCGGCTCCGCTGGCTCAGGGCCGACGATGCCGCCTTCATGTTCGAACTCGTGACCGATCCGTCGTGGATCGAGTTCATCGGCGACCGCGGCATGAAGACGCACGAGGAGGCGCGCGCCTACATCGTCGAGAAGTACGTCGCCGATTACGAGCGGCACGGTTTCGGGCTCTATGCGGTCGAATTGAAGGAGTCGGGAATCCCGGTCGGGATCTGCGGCCTGATCAAGCGGGAAGGGCTGGAGGACGTCGACGTGGGGTTTGCCTTTCTTCCCCGCTACACCGGGCTCGGCTATGCCGGCGAGTCCGCGGCGGCGGTGCTGGCGCATGGGCGGGAGGCGCTCGGCATCGGCCGTGTCGTC
Source organism: Candidatus Eiseniibacteriota bacterium (assembly GCA_031421415.1). Classification (GTDB taxonomy): domain Bacteria; phylum Eisenbacteria; class RBG-16-71-46; order SZUA-252; family SZUA-252; genus SZUA-252. The sequence goes on along the minus strand of JANOOP010000133.1, from coordinate 1,843 downwards.
GCGATCACGACGCCGAACAACGTCCGCTCGATCCGGGTCCTGGAAAAGGTGGGGCTACGATTCGAGGGGTTGATCCGCCTACCTGGGGATGACGAAGAACTGGCCCTCTACGCGCACGAGCCAGGTCGGGAGTAGAACGGCGGTATCGGGCGACCGGGGTCGGTGAGCCTCCTGGACGCCTGAGCTCCGGTGCGCTCGCACCAGGTTTCGCGCCTTCCTGTGGGGGGGACGGCCGATGAGCGTCTCGTTTGCCTTCGATGATTCGGGCCACGCTGTAACGCTTCACTACACCGCGGAACCGTCGCTCCAGGAATGGACCGACACCATGCTCGCGGCGATGAATGATCCTCGCTTCCACCCCGGCATCAAGCTCCTCCTCGACCGCCGTCTCGTTGGCACGCCGTCACCCGATTTTGTCCGCGGAGTGGCCGAATTCGTCGGGCTTCACCGCGCCATCTTGAGCCGCTGCCCTTCCGCCATTCTGGTCGCGGGCAAAAGCGCGTACGGGATGGCGCGGATGGGCCAGGCGCTGGTCGATTTCCATGGGGTGACGTTTGCGATACTCGAGTCGGCGGAAGCGGCGGAGGAGTGGCTACGGAAGTAGAGGCGAGGCCCCTGCTACCCCTCCATCCAGACCCGCGTCAATTGCCAGGTCATCTCGCGCGTGTCGTAGCGGATTTCGTAGTAGTCGGCGTTGTCCGCCAGGAGCGCGAAGTAGTGGATCTTGTTCTGCCCCTCGTGGCGGACCCAGTCGCCGGTCACCTTGGCGATCTTCACCGTCTTCTGCTTCCAGCGAAAGCGGATCGGCTTCATGACGCCGCCTGCGAAAACGGTGATGACTTCGATGGGATCGTGAATGGACTCGATCATGAAATACCCGCTGTCTGCTGTAGGGAACGAATGCGCATGAATCATCCGTCGAGCCTCCGGAACACTCCAACCACCTTCCCCGCGACCCGCACATCGGGGTCGCTAGGCCGCACTTCGATCGGTTCGTAGTCGTCGTTCTCGGGAAAGAGCAGAATCTTGTCGCGACGCGGGAAGTAGCGCTTCACCGTCGCCTCGTCGCCGATCACAACCACCGCGATGTCGCCGCTCTTCACGGAGGTATCGTGGCGGACGATGACGACGTCGCCGTTGAAGATCCCGGCGTTCTTCATGCTGTCCCCGCGCACGCGGAGCGCGAAGTGCTTCCCGCCGCGGGCCATGGTGCCGTCGATGACGAAGGTGTCCTCGACGTTCTCCTCGGCCAGGATCGGCGCCCCCGCGGCCACGCGGCCGATCAGGGGAATCTCCAGATAGTCGCGCTCGGGGCGCTTGGCTCCGACGCGAGAGAATGGGGGGCGAGGACCGGGCACGTCCTCACGCCCGCGGGACGACGTCGTGCGTGACGCCGGCTCGAGCGAACGCCCCTCGATCGCCTGGAGCTCGATGCCACGCGAGGTCCAACGGTCTCGGCGGATTTTACCCGCCTGCTCCAGGCGATCGAGGTAGTAGCGCACGCCATTGGTCGAAGCGATTCCGAAGGCCGCGCCGATTTCACGAAGCGTCGGCGGACGGCCGCTCTCGTGGAGCGAGGCCGCGATGTACTGGAGGATCGCCTCCTCGCGGTCCGGACCCGGGTCGGTGATGGCCGCGAGGGTCGGGGCGGGCCGCGATGCGGACTTCGGTCGGGCCTTGAGGCCCCTGGTCGGCTTCGGCTTCTTGTTCATGTCTGAGAAGATAGTGCACATTTGTGCAGTTGTCAAGGGGTCGGCGAGAGAAGGCGTGCATTCGGCCGATTTGTTTGTCCCGCGCGTCCTTCCACGGGCCGACTCGGGGCAATCGGTGGATGAAGTGGTGG
>JANOOP010000132.1:0-4424 GCA_031421415.1 Candidatus Eiseniibacteriota bacterium | reverse complement strand
TATCCCGGTTCGTGCCGCCTCACGGTGCGCACCCGGGCGCTGACCGGGCCGAGCGTCAAGCGACCGGGGCGAGTCGGAAAGAAGGCGAGGAGCCGCTCGTAGCGATCGTAGGCCAGCCCTTCGATCGTCACCCGGTCGTGGCGAGCCTCGCCGAGCGGCTCCCCCCAGAAGCCCGTCGCCTGCGGAAGGTCCCAGGCCGGCATGCCCTCGAGCGGGCCGCGGGAGAAAATCTGGACGCGCGCGACGATCTGCTCGTTCCAGGCGACGTGGCGGCGATCGACGACGAGGCGCGCGAAGAGCGGCGCCCCCTCCGCGTCCGACGTGCCCGGGGCACCACCGCCCGAAGGGAGCGACGCCACGACCTCGAACGAGACCATCGCCGTTTCCGATCGCTTCCCTTCCCGTTCGATCGTGAAGGGAGGGATCGTGTACTTCCCCGGGAGCGACGCGGTCACGCGGAAGAGCACGACATCGGTGCGCACGACGCTTCCCGCGGCGAGCACCAGATTCTGCGTGGTGCCGGCGCGCTCGATCGTGAGACCCGCGGCGCGGGGCGGCTCGACCTTGGCGCCGGCGAATCCGTCGCTATCGACCGTCACGCTCACGAGGACCGGCTCTCCCCTCACGACAACGGGGCGATCGACCGCGGCCCGCGCGCGCAGCATTCCCGCCGTCGCGCGGGAAGTCGGCGCGGAGAAGCCCATCACCGCCAGCGCGAGCGCGAGCGTCGCGGCGAAGCGGATTCCACCCGCGGCCGACGGCGCACCGGGTCGCGCGGGCCCCGATCGCGATGGCCTACCAGTCATGCTCGCTCCGGGCTTCTCGCGAGGACGCGCGCTTGGAGGCCTGCTCGCGCGATCGCGCGGCCCGCCGCTCCGCCTCGAGCGCCTCGAGCCAGTGCTCCGCTTCCTCGCGGCTCGGAAGCGGCGCACCGAGCTTCGACCCCGCGTCGGGCGCGGACGGACTCTCTTTTTGGGCGGGGGCCGAACCCGGCGGCGGCGGCGTGCCGCCTCCCTGGCGTTTCCCCGCGCCCCCGGAGCCCTGGCCCTGCGTCCCGCTGCTTCCCGTGAGCGGCGGGGTGCGCGATGCGCGCGCGCGCCGGAGCGCCTCCTCGAGATTTCGCTTCGCATCGGCGCGGTGCGGCTCCTCGCGGAGCGCCGCCCGATAGGAAGCGATGGCATCGTCCAGGCGTCCCGTGTTCAGCGCTTCGTTTCCCAGGTTGTACGCCGCCGCGGCGCGGGCGGCCTCGCCCTCCATCGCCATGGCGTCGCGGTAGGCCGCGCGCGCGGAGTCGGCTAGCCCCGCGGCGCGATAGGCGAGCGCCTGATCGAAGCGGATCGCGCCCGCGCCCGGCCGATCGCGTCCCGCCTCCTCCAGGGAGGCGATCGCCTCGCGCGCCTTTCCCGCTCGCAGTTCGCGGAGCCCGCGCGCCGCGGGCCCTCCCCACTCGTATCCCGCGCCGGCCGCGGCGAGGGCCGCGAGGAGGAGGAGTCCGGTCGAGAACGTCGGCGCCGGCCGCCGCCCGGAGAGCCGCCTCATGCGCGCCTCCGTCGCGGGACCAGCGCTTCCGCCGTCAGGAAGAGCGCCGCCAGCGCCGCCAGCCAGTGGAATCGTTCGTCGTAGGCGCGAAGCGATCTTCCTCCCCGGTCGCCGCGTTCGTGGCCGCGCGCGTAACCCGCCGCGAGCCTCCCCGCGCGTCCGCTCCCGTCGGCGCGTTCGTAGCGCCCTCCGGCCGTACGGGCCAGTCCTCGTAGCGCGTCCTCCGAGAGTCGCGTCCGAACCTCCTGCCCGCGCACATCGCGTTTCACGCCGACCACGGCGCCGGTCGTGTCGACCAGGGGAATCGTGGCGCCCTCGGGGGTGCCGACGCCGAGAACGACCAGCGACGCGCCCGAGGCGCGAAGCACGGGGAGCCCTCGCGCGATGTCGCCCTCGAGCTGTTCCCCGTCGGTCACGAGCACGATGGCGCGCGGCCGGTCTCCGGGCCGGCGCAGGAGCTGCCCGGCCAGCGCCACGGCGCCGCCGATGTCGCTGCCTGGATCGTCGATCTCCGCCGGGCTCGCGGCGTCGATGCGGTCGCGCAGCCCTTCCAGATCGGTCGTGAGCGGACTCAGCACGCGCGCTTCTCCCGCGAAGCCGACCAGCCCGATCGCGGAGCCTTCCATCGACCGGAGCAAGGTCGCGATCTCGCGCCGCGCGGCGCCGAGGCGATCGGGCTTCGCGTCCCGCGCATGCATGCTCTCGGAGAGATCGAGCGCGACGACGACGTCGGGCCCTGAGCTTGTGGTGCTCACGAGCCGAAGTCCCGCCTGCGGCCTGGCGAGCGCCACGATTCCCGCGGCGGCCGCGGCGAGGAAGAGAACGACGCGCAGTCGCCCGCTCCAGGGGCCGGGCGCCCCCCAGCGGCGGCGGAGCGCGACGGGATCGCCCAGCGCCGCCTCGTCCCGCCGCCGGGCGCTCGCCGCCCAGAGGAAGAACGCCAGCGCCACCGGCACGAGCCAGAAGAGTGCGAAGTACTCGGGAGCCGCCCAGCGCACCTTGAATTCCTCCTAGGGATAGCGCCGGAGCAGTGTCGCCCGGAGCAAGAGATCGAGAGCGAGAAGGAGGAGCCCGGCCAGGACGAACGCCAGACCGACCTCCGCCCACTTCGTATAGGAACGGGTTTCGACGCGCGACGGTTCCAGCTTGTCGATCTCCTGGTAGACGCGGGCGAGAAGGGCCGCCGTGGTGGCGCGAAAGTACCGCCCGCGCGTGAGGGTCGCGACCGCCTGAAGCGTCGGCTCGTCGACCTCCGATCGAACCCACACGTAGCGTCGGCCCAGGATCGGGTCGTCCACCGGGAAGGGCGCCTGGCCCTGCGTTCCGGCGCCGATCGTATAGGCGCGTACCCCCACCGCCGAAGCCAGTCGCGCCGCCGTGATCGGATCGACCGGTCCGGCGTTGCTGATTCCGTCGGTGAGGAGAATGAGCACGCGGCTCTTCCCCTTGGCCTCACGGAGCCGCTGCGCTCCCTGCGCGATGGCCGCCCCGACTGCCGTGCCGTCGGGGAGCATTCCGAAATCGAGCCCGTCGATCAACGCCGACAGGCCTTCGTAGTCGAGCGTGAGCGGCGCGATCAGCTCGCTCCGTCCCGCGAAGGCGACGAGCCCGATCCGGTCCTGCTTTCGCCCGCGAATGAACTCCTTCGCCACCGCCTTCGCGACGTAGAGGCGGTTCTGCGGACGGAAGTCCTCGCATCGCATGCTCCCCGAGACGTCGATGGCGAGGACGATGTCGATCCCCTCGCTCACGACCTCGCGCATCTCGCGCCCCGCCTGGGGGCGCGCCGCGGCGACCACGAAGGCGGCGGCGGCGAGCGGTACGAACCAGGCGAGCAGCGGCGCCAGACGAGTCCGCCACCCTCGCGGCGCGGGAAAGGCGGCCAGGCTGGAGACGAGAAGGTCCGGCTCCCGGAAGCGGCGACGGCGGAGCCTGAGGAGCCAGCCCCCGATCAGCGGGAGCGCCACGAGTAGAAACCAGGGGGCCGCGAAGCGCATCGCCTAGCCCTCCTCCGTTCCGCTGCGCGGCGGCTCCGCGGGGAGCGCGAGCGCGACGGCGGGAACGGCCGGCGGCGCGACATAAACCGAGCCCGAGAGGAGCGCCGCATCGTCGAGGAGCGCTCGCGCTTCCTCCCACGCGTCGGCGCGGCGCGCGAACTTCACGAGGTCCGAGCGGCGGAGAATCCGGACGATCTCCGCGGCCGCGTCGGGACGAGCCCGCGGCGAGCGCCCCATCTCCCGCTCCAGTTCGCGCGTCGTGAGATCGATCGCGTCGATTTCAGTGACCTCGCCGACGTAATGACGGATGGCGCCGCTCAGCCGCTCGTGGAACGCGTCGCGCGCGAGCGCGGGCCCGTCGTGGCGGAGCGCCTCGAGCGCGCGGTCGAAGCGTGTTTCCGCGGGCTCGGCGGGAGCGACCGCCTCCGGATGCCCGCGGCGGCGGCGCCACGCGAGGAGTAGGAAGACGAGGATCGCCGCAACGACGGCGACGATCGCTCCCGCGACCGCGAGGTCGACGGGGCGGAGGCCGGGATCGATCGGTCCGCGGTCGGGAGACGCGGCTCCGGTGGCGGCCGGCGTGAGCGAGTCGACCGCCAGCGAGTCGAACGGGAACTGGAGCGTGTCGTTCGAGGCGCCCCCGCGCGCCAGGGGAACACGGATCGCCAGTCTCGCTCCGGGAAGCGCCAGCGCGCCGAGGTCGAAGCCGCGCAGATCGTAGCGGCGGCTCCAGACGAGCGCACCGCGCGAGGTCCGGATCGCTGGCTCCCCCTGGGGAACGAGATCGAGCGACGCGGGAACGGAATCGAGGCGCACGGCGAGCGGCTCGCACGCGGGTGGTAGCGTGGCGGTCAGCGTCCAGACGACCGGGTCGCCCAGCGTGACGCG
>JANOOP010000131.1:0-3130 GCA_031421415.1 Candidatus Eiseniibacteriota bacterium | reverse complement strand
AGACGCAGGCCAACGTCCTTCGCGCGATCGAGACCGGCGAGATCGAACGGCTCGGCGCGACCAAGACGATCTCGGTGGATGCGCGAATCGTCTCGGCGACGAACAAGGACCTTCCCGCCGAGATCCAGTCGGGGAAATTTCGCGAGGACCTCTACTACCGGCTGAACGTGGTGCCGATCCATCTCCCGCCGCTTCGGGCGCGCCGGGACGATGTGCGGCTGCTGGTGGAGCACTTCGTGGCGCGCCTCAGCGTGGAGCACGGGCGCCCGCCGCGGGTGGTGACGCCGGAGGCGATGGAGCGGCTCTCCGGCTACGGGTGGCCGGGGAACATCCGCGAGTTGAAGAACCTGATCGAGCGGCTCCTCATCATGACCGACGGCGAGTCGATCGGATCGACCGAGGTGGAGGAAGTCCTTCCACCCGACGACGACGAGGGCCCGCCCAGCGAGATCAAGCAGGCGCGGGACAAGGCCGAGCGCGACACGATCCTCTCCACGCTCCGCCAGTGCGACTGGAACGTGAGCGAGGCGGCCCGCCGCCTCGGCATGGACCGCGGCTACCTCCACCGGAAGATCAAGCGCTTTGGGCTCACGCGCGACGTGTCGGGCGCCTGACGTGACGCTCGCGAGGGGCGCCGCGGCGGGGGTGGTGCTGTTCGTGCTGGCCGCGTTCGTCCCGGTGGCCGCCTGGGCGTACGAGTACCTTCCCACGGCGCAGCCCGCCGAGTGGGAGACGCTCGCCACGGGCCTCCCCGAGGAGTATCGCGTCGGGCCGATCTACGGCTTCCGCTACAACCGCGTCGACGGACCCGCGCCCACGATCGGCCTGGCGGCCCGAAACGAGGAGAACCCGCTTCCCCTCCTCCGCGCGAATGCCACCTACGCCTTCTCGCGCGAGCGGCTCCTCGCCGAGATCGGCGCCGACGTTCCGCTGGGGCGCCACCGCCACGTCACGATCGGCGCGAGCGCCTACCGGCACACAGCCAGCGAGGACGCCTGGATCGTTGGCGAGACGGAGAACACGATCTTCGCGCTCCTCTCGCGGAAGGACTTTCGCGACTACTACGAGGCCGAGGGATTCGAGGGGCACGTCGTCGTCGAGCCGGGGCGAGACGCTGCCTTCTCCGCCGGCGCGCGCCTCGAAGACCACCGTCCCCTCGACGTCGAAACGCGCATCGCCGTCTGGGGCGTGGACGACCGCTTCCGCGCGAACCCCGCCATCGATCCGGGCGAGGAGGGTTTGGTGTGGGGGTCGTTCCGCGTCGGACCCGCCACGATTCCCGCGAAAGGGGGCTCTCGGGTCGTGGTCCGATACGAACGCGCGGGCGTCCCGATCGAGCGCGACTTCGAGTATGGCCGCGTGCTCGTCCAGGGGAACTTCCGCCAGCGTCTCGCGCCGGGCCAGGGATTTCGCGCCCGCGCCATCGTGGCCTCCACGCGCTCGGGGCGCCTGCCGGCGCAGAAGGTGTGGGACTTGGGCGAAATCGGCACGCTTCGCGGCCAGCCCTTCAAGGCGCTGAGCGGCGATCAGTTCTATCTCGTGAACGCCGAGTACTCATATCTCTTCCGGAAGAACCTCCACGCGCTCCTCTTCGTCGATGGGGGGACCGCGTGGTTCGGCCGGGGGGCCTGGAACGAGTCGCGCCTCGTGCTCGACGGTGGGATCGGCATTCGCGTGGCGGAAGGCCCCGCGACGATCACCCTGGCGAGGAATCTGCAGCGGAGCGACGCTCCCTTCCTGGTGGGCGTTCGCCTGGGGGGGACGTGGGAGTGACGCGCCTCCCTCCCCGGCGTTCGGCGCGCACGGCGCTGGCGCTCTTCGCCCTGTTCGCGCTCTCGTCCCTGGCCGTCCCACGACCGGCGCGCGCGGGCGACGACATGGGACTCGCCATCGATTCGGTCGAGCGGGTGGGCAACGCGATCTGCGTCTCCTATCACGCCGAACAGCCCTTCACGCCGCGCCTGGAGGACCCGCTCCTGCGAGGCATGCCCGCCACCGTCACCTTCGAGGTGGGAGTCTGGCGGAAGCGCGCGCTCTGGTTCGACAAGCTGGTCGTCGCCTACCGGAGTGAGCACAAGGTGGCGTTCGATCCCTGGTCGAAGACGTTTCGAATCCGCTCGGGCGTGAATCCGCCCCGGACTCGAAGCGTCGCGAACCTCGACTCGGTGCGATCGACGCTCTTCGCGGCGCGCCGCCTTCCCGTGGCGCGCGTCTCCACGCTCGACTCGACGGCGGCCCACTACGTCTCGGTGAAGGTCGTCATCCGTCCGCTCTCGACCGAAGATCTCGGCGAGATCGAGGACTGGCTCTCGGGAAGCGATCCGGGGCAGGGAGAGGATCGGGGCCTGCCCGCCTACCTGCTCGAGTGGGCGGTGAACCTCTCGGGACTCGGCGAACGCTCGGCGCTGGCGAAAGGGCCGCGGTTCGTGCCTGGGCTCCTGGCGCCGAGCCCCTAGCCGCTACGGCGCGTCCGAAGATCCGTCCGGGGGCGGAGTCGTCGTCGGGCCGGCTGGGCCCGGCGCCGGCGTGGGAGGAGGCGGCGGGGTCGTGGAACCCCACTGGCTTCCCATGCTCGCCGAGTAGCCGCCGTAGACGCGCCCCGTCCCCTTCCCGAAGCGTCCGATGATCAAGGCGCCCAATCCCGCGGTCGCCACGATGAAGCTGAGGAGTCCGGCCGCGAATCCGAACGCCATGCCGACCGGGTGGAAGGCGAAGAAGCTGAGCGCTCCGATCACCTCGGCGGCAGCCTTGAGCACGGCGATCAGCAGCACGCCCGCCGCGATCGCCAGGAGCGGCTTCGTCGCGACGCGGGCACCGAAGACCCGCCGGCCGAGGAACATGGCCCCCGTGAGGTAGGCAAGGAACGCCGCGTAGATGGCGCCCGTCACGATGCCGATCACACCCAGGACCAGCGCCACGACCAGGAGGACGGCGACCGGGATGCCGATGATCGTGATGCAGAGGATCACGATTGCGATCGCGCCGGTCAGGATGAGCGCGATGACTCCGGCCGGGATCGCCAGCACGAGAAGCACCCAGCCGAGGAGCCCCATCGCGATCGACTTTCCGAAGCGCTCGTGGACCACGCCCGCGGCGTGTTCCAGCCGCTGGCGGAAGATCAGAAGCGAGA
>JANOOP010000130.1:0-8838 GCA_031421415.1 Candidatus Eiseniibacteriota bacterium | reverse complement strand
TCCTTTCGACGCACCCCGCGAGCGCGGCACGGAGGGAGCGCGCACGGGAACTCGGCGAGGTGCTCGACGTCGCGCCGACTCCAGTGCCGCCGGACACCGCGTCGTGGCGATCGATGCACGATGCGCTCGCCGGAGTTCCCGATCTCGTGGACGCGCCGTGACTGTGCGCGATCTGGAGAGGCGCCCGGCCTATGAAACGCCGCTTGAGCCGGGGCCTTTGCGCTGTCCTCGACCACTAGCCCGCGCTGGCCACGCCCCCCGAGGATCGGGCACCTCCCCCACTCGCCCCCGCGCCCGTTTGCCGCGCCACCAGCCGTAGGGTAGACTCCGCCCCATACTGGAGGGCCATCGTGACGCAATCGCAGGGCAGCATGCTCGCGCACTACAAGCTCCTCGAGAAGATCGGCGAGGGCGGCATGGGCGTGGTCTGGAAGGCGCGCGATCAGCACCTCGACCGCGACGTGGCGATCAAGGTTCTGTCGCGCGGCGCCCTGGACGACGCGACGACCCGCCAGCGGTTCCGGCAGGAGGCTCACGTCCTCTCCCGCCTCACTCATGCCGGGGTCGCGACGATCTTCGACTTCGCCGCGCAGGACGGCGTCGACTTCCTCGTCATGGAGTACGTCGCGGGCGGAACACTGCAAGAAAGGCTCCGCCAGGGACCGATCGCGCTCGAAGAAGTCATCCGCCTTGGCGCGGAGATCGGCGACGCCCTCGAGGACGCGCACCGGCAGGGATTCCTCCACCGCGATCTCAAGCCGGGTAACGTGGCGCTCACGGCCACCGGAAATCCCAAACTTTTGGACTTCGGACTCGCGCGGCTTCTGAGCGGTGGCCATTCGGCGACCGGCCTCACGCAGACTGGGACGATCCTCGGGTCCCTCCCTTACATGGCCCCCGAGCAACTCCTCGGCGAGGCAAACGACGTCCGGACGGACGTCTACGCGCTCGGCGCCCTGCTTTTCGAGATGGCCGCGGGCCGCCGGCCCTTCGCCAAGGAGCGCCCCGAAGCGCTGATGTTCGAGATCCTCAACAGCGCTCCCCCGTCGCTCCGCTCGCTCCGGCCGGATGCTCCGCCGGAGTTCGACCGGCTCCTCTCCTCCTGCCTCAGCAAGAGCGCGGATCAACGTCCCGCCTCGGCGCGGACGGTCAGCGAGGCGCTCCGCGGAATCGGCGACGGCGCGCGGGGCGCTTCCCTGCCGGCGCCAGCCGTGGATGTCATCCGCTCGCTCGCCGTCCTGCCGCTCGAGAACGTGTCGAGGGACCCCGCGCAGGAGTATTTCGCCGACGGCATGACGGAGGCGCTCATCTCCGATCTCGCGCGGATCAAGGCGCTCCGCGTGATCTCGAGAACGTCCGCCATGAAATACAAGGGCGCTCAAAAGGCGCTCCCGGAGATCGCGCGCGAGTTGAACGTCGACGCGATCCTGGAAGGCTCGGCCCTGCTCATCGGCAATCGCGTTCGCGTCAGCGTTCAACTCATCTCCGCGCGCACCGACGAGACGCTCTGGGCGGAACGCTATGACCGGCAACTCGAGGACGTTCTCGGCCTTCAGAGCGAGGTGGCGGCGACCGTGGCGAAGGAGATCGCGATTCAGGTGACGCCTCGGGAGGCGACGCAGCTCTCCAAACGCTCGGCGGTCAACCCCGAAGCGCACGTCGAGTACTTGAAGGGCCGGCACACACTCACGGCCGCCTCGCCGCAGGCGATCGCGCTGGGACTTCGGCATCTTGGTCGCGCGTTGGAGCTGGATCCGGGATTCGCGCCCGCGTGGGCCGCGCTGGCCGAGTGCCACAACATTCGCGCCAGCCGAGGCATGGCCCCGCCCGCCGAGGCCACCGCGGAGGCGCAGGCGGCCGCCATGAAGGCGCTCGCGCTCGACGAGTCATGCGCGGAAGCGTACGCCGCGCTGGGGGCCCTCCGAGCTCCCGTGGGGGATCTGGTGGGCTCCATCCGCTCGTTGGAGCGAGCGATCGAACTGAATCCGGGGCTCGCCACTCCCTACTACCGGCTTGGCAGCGTTCTCTACTGCTTGGAGAGGCACGCCGAAGCGGAGAAGGCGATGCTCACGGCGCTCAGCCGCGATCCGGTCTCCATGCTGCTCCACGGGGCGGTGGGCGACGGCTACTACTACGCCCGCGAATACGAGAAGTCGGTCGTCTACTACCGGATGGCCATCGAGATCGATCCGAGGTTCGACGGGGCGCACACGGACCTCGCGCGTTCGCTGGAGGCGCTCGGTCGTTTCGACGAAGCCCGTGCGCAATACGAGGAAGGCCGCCGCCTATCGGGCGGTGTGGCGGGCCCGTTGTTCGGCCTCGCCCACCTGGAGGCGAGCATGGGACACGAGGGCGAGGCCCGACGCATGCTCCAGGAACTCATCGCGGCCCGCGCCGAGCGGGTGGTTTCAGCCTGGGGAATCGCCGCGCTGCACGCGAGCCTTGGCGACGTCGACGAGGCGTTCCACTGGCTGGATGTCGCGGTGGAAGAACGCGCCACGGGGCTCGTGCTTTTGCGCGTCCATCCACGCCTCGATCCGATCCGCCGGGACGCGCGCTACGGCCCGCTGCTTCGAAAGGTCGGCCTCGACGTGAGCTCTTCCTAGGGTCGCTCTGCCCGCGCGCGCGGTGGCGTTACCAGCGCGCGATGGCGGAGGCCTTCTCCGCCATGAAGTCGATGTGCTCGAGCCGCAGGCCCTGGTGATTCGGGAGCTCGAGGACGTGATCCCGCAGGAAGTCGATTTCCGGATACGATCCGCGGGGCGATCGCGGATGATGCCGGTACCACATGTTCACCGTCTCGATCCCCTCCGCCATCAATCGCGCGGCAACGGCCAGCTTGTCCTGTACGAGAATCGGATAGGAGAGCGGACAAGCGCCGTCGGGAAGCGACGAGAAGACGGCCCGCACGCGGGGATCGAGCCGCTCCGCGAACCGAAGATAGTTGGCGCGACGGCGCGCCACCACCTCGTCGGCGTCGGTGTGCCGTACGATCCGCCGGGTCGCCTTCCGAACGCCGACGTCCATGATCGAGACGTCGAAGTCCTCCGTGTCGATCGGAACGACGGTGGTTCCCGCCGCGTGTTTGGCGGCCCTCGCCATCGAGCGAATCGACTCGGAAGCCCGTTGCCGCATCGCGCTCCGGCTGAGCATGCCCGCGTCGAGGAGCCGGTTCAGGAGATAGGAGGTCGTGGTGACCCGATCGGGCAGCCTCGGCTCCGGCGGCAAGCGCAGATCGTTCCGGTTCATGACCAGCGTCCCGCCGTACGGTACCGGGAGGCTCTTGTAGAGGCAGAAGATGCCGATGTCCCCGAAGCTTCCCAGGGGGCCCTCCTCGTTCCGGCTGAAAAGCGAGAGGGCGCAGTCCTCGATGACCGGGATCCCCGCCCCGGCGGCCATCTCCCGCAACGCCCGGATCGGCTGCGGAAATCCGAGGTAGTGCGTCACGTAAAGAGCGCGCGTCTCGGGCCGCAGTTTCGCGCGGACGTCGTCCAGGTCGGCCTGCATCCGATTGTCGATCCGGTAGAAGCGGAGGGTCATCCCCTTCGCCAGAAGACACTGCAGTTCCACGCCGTGATGATAGGAAGGCATCAGCACCTCGTCCCCCGCCTTCAGCCCGAGGGCATCGGTTCCGTGCCAGATCGCGTTTCTCGCCAGGAAGTAGAAGTTGATCCGCCGGCCGTCGAACGGGAAGCGCGCCGCAGGGGCCCGGCCCGCGCCGAGCAACTGGCCCAACGGGAGCGGGAGCGTGCTCGGAATCCGGAGGGCGCCGCTCATCGCGTTCCCCGCCGCTTCAGGGCGGGCACCACGGTGAACTTGACGAAGTGGAGCAGCCGTCCCAGCAACGTCGGCGCGTAGACGAAGTGCCAGTCATGTGCCCGCTTCTTCGGCTTCCAGTCCTCCTTGGACACGGTCGAGATGCCCAGGAAGTCGTACTCGCGCACCTCCCGCTCGAAGCAGTGGCGCAGGATGTCCTCCTTCAGCAACTGTCCCACCGAGAAGCGCTCCCAGGCCGGGTCGTAGCCGATCTTCATGTTGTAGGTGCGGCCGTGGTAGTGCGTGCTGTAGTCGAAGGCGGCGGGAACTCCGCCGACATCGAGGAACGAGAGCCGAAGCCAGTCGTTCGCGGCGGCGATCTTCGCCCACGTTTCGTAGAAGCTGACGAGCGTCGGGTCGGAGACGATGGAGCTTCCCGCCTGGTCCTTCCACCCGCTCCCTTCCAGCTTCAGACCCGCCCGTAGCGCCTCGGACACGTCGCCCGGCGCCGCGACGCATCGGTAGGACACCTCACCGTTCTCCCGCAACTGATTCCGCCTCCGTCGCAGATTCGCGCGGAACTTCTGGCTCAGCGCGGCGTGGTATTGCTCCCAGGTCCCCTCGATCGTCAGGAACGGCACCTCGCCGCCGCGCCACACACCCACCGGGGCGCGGGCGCGCTCGGCGGCGCGAAGCAACGGATCCAGGAGCGAAGCGTCCGCGGGAATCTCCTCCAGAATGAGCGCATGCCATGGCCGCGCCCGCCCCGCCAGGTGCCCCCAGATCGCTTCCAGGCCCGCCTCGCCGCCGGGCGCGCAGAGCGCGTTGTAGCGGTAGGAGTGCCGGTTGGTGATGGAGCGGAGCGTCGTCACGGGGATCCCGTGGAGCCGTTCGCGCTGCTCCATGAGCGGGAGCGCGGCGAGCAGGCGGCCTTCCCGGCGGGCGAGGAGCACGGCGAGACGCCGTCCGGCCCCGAAGTGGCGCCACCAGTTCTCGAGCCATTCGTGCCGGAGGAAGGGCGTGTCGCCGAGCCCCGAGGCAAGCAACTCGTTCCACTCGTCGCGGACGGCCTCGAGTTCCTCCCACCGGGAGATTTCCGACACGGAGATGTCGTTCGGCTTAATGGACCGACTCCTCGGAGCCCACGGCGGCATCGGCTTCCAGGAGCGAGCGGAGCTTCAGGAGCGCCCGCTGCTCCAGCTGCCGGATCCGCTCCCGCGACAACCCGAACTGCTCCCCCGTCTCGGCCAACGTACGCGGGCGGTCGTCGAAGAAGCCGTAGCGGAACCGGAGGATCTGCTCCTCCCGGCCCGGGAGCTTCTTCAGCAACTCGTTCAGGTGCTGGTCGCGGATTTGCATCTCGACGATTTCGTCGAGTGTCGGTGGCTGTTCCAGCGCCTCCGTCTCCACGAGCCCGTGGAACGCCTCGTTGCTGAGATCGACGTCGAGCGTACGGACCGATTGCACCAGAGACCGGAGCCGCACCGCGCGCGGCACCGCGATTCCAAGTTCCTTCGCGATCTCCTCCAGCAGCGGCTGCCGCTTCCGCTCCCCTTCCAGCCGCCGCTCGATGGCGAGGTAGCGCCGCATCATCTGCAGCACGTGGATCGGAATGCGGACCGTGCGCGACTGGTTGGCCACGCCACGCGCGATCGCTTGGCGGATCCACCAGGTGGCATAGGTGGAGAAGTGGATGCCGCGCTCGACGTCGAAGCGGTCGACCGCCGTGATGAGGCCGAGATTCCCCTCCTCGATCAGGTCGAGGAATTCGACTCCGCGATTCCGGTAGGCGCGCGCCATGGAGACGACGAGACGGAGGTAGGAGAGGATGAGCGCCTTCCGCGCGATCTCGTCGCCGGTGCGCATCCGTTCCCAGAGCGAACGCTCCCGATCCCGTTCCAGGATGGGATAGCGCTGGATCTCCTTCAGGTAGCGGCGCTCGAGGTCGTAGATGCCGCGCGCGGGGATCGATCCGGGAGCGCTTCCCGCCTCCACCGGGCCCTCGCCCTCGGACGGGAGCGCTGCGACCTCCGTCTCGGGGGCCTCGGGGAGGTCGATCCCCTTCTCGCGCGCCTCTCCCAGGAAGATGTCGAACGCGACCGCGTCGAAATCGGGAGAATGAAGGATCGGCTCGAGGTCGGTCTCGGTCAGCCGCCCCTCTTCCATGCCGCGGCGGAGCGCGTCGGAGAGGTCGGCGACGAAGCCGGGGGAGACGCCCGTGATTTCATCAGATCCGTCGGAATTTGAGTTCATCGCTCCCTCGCGCGGGCCCCGTCGGCTTCCGTTCCGTTCGGCTCCACCGTCCCCATTCTACGCTCCCCCTCTTCATGAAAAAAGCCCCCCGGCTCGCGCCGAAGGGCTCGGATGTTCGATGGTCGGGGCGAGAGGATTTGAACCTCCGACCCCCTGGTCCCGAACCAGGTGCTCTACCAGGCTGAGCCACGCCCCGATCGAACGGCCCCCCCGGCCAAAAAAGAAAGAGGCCGGGAATGACCTCGGAGCCAGTGTACCCCAAGGCGCCCTGGGGGGTCAACCTGAGAGCCGAACGGCCCTTACGGCGACGCTGCTTTCGGCGTCCATCCGCCCTTTCCGATGAGCGGGACGAACGTGCAGCCCGACAACACGCTCCGCTCCAATCCCTTCTCCGTCTTCACCAGCTTCACGAGCGCCTGCTCCTGATCGGTGCCGACCGGAAGGATCGCGATGCCGCCGACGCGAAGTTGCTCTCCCACGAAGGCCGGAACGCGCGGCGCCCCGGCGGTGATCACGACGCGGTCGAAGGGGCCCATCTCCTTCCAGCCGAGCGAACCGTCCGCCGATCGGAAGACGATGTTGTGATACCCCATCCCCGTGAGCCGCTCGCGCGCCGAGGTTGCGATCGAGGCGATTCGCTCGATGGTGAAGACGCGGTCTCCGAGTTCGGCCAGGATCGCCGTCTGATAGCCCGACCCGGTTCCGATCTCGAGGATCTTCTCGTCCCCTGTCAGATCGAGCGCCTGCGTCATGAGCGCCACCATGAATGGCTGCGAGATCGTCTGCTCCTCGCCGATCGGAAGCGCGTGATCGCCGTAGGCGCGCGCGTCGAGTGCCGGGTCGATGAAGAGATGCCGCGGAATGGCCGCCATGATTCGGAGCACGTGCGCGTCGTGGATTCCCCGCGCCTTCAATTGTTCTTCCACCATGCGCCGCCGCGAGACGGCCTGATCGTCACGATTCATTCAGGTTCAATCCGATCGCTTCCAGGTCGACGATCCCTTTGTAGTCCGTCAGTTCGAAGGTGAGCGGCGTCACGGAGACGTATCGTTCCGACACGGCCACGAAGTCGCTCGCCTCGTCATGCTCCCACGTGGGGGCCTCGCCCCCGATCCAGTAGTAATTCTTTCCCCGCGGGTCGGTCTTCTCCACGACCACGTCGCGAAAAATCCGCGACCCCAGCCGCGTCACCCGCACGCCCCGCAATTCCTCCCACGGCACCGGCGGAATGTTCACGTTCATGCACCTCCCCGCCGGGATCCCCACCCGCACCAGGTCGGACACGACCCTCGCGGCCACTCGCCCCGCCGCCTCGAATCCCACCGTCTCCCAGGTGGCCAATTCCCAAGTGGCCAGGGAGAGCGCCACCGCGGGAATGCCCAGGAACGCCCCCTCCACCGCCGCGGCCACCGTCCCCGAGTAGAAGACGTCGTTGCCCATGTTGGGGCCGTGATTGATTCCGGAGACGACCAGATCCGGCTTCCGCTTCAGGAAACCATGCACGCCCAGGAGCACGCAGTCGGTGGGTGTTCCGTCGACGGTTAGGATGCCTTCCGACACCGTTCGGATGCGAAGCGGCCGATGGAGCGTAAGGGAGTGGCTGGTCGCGCTTTGCTCGCGATCGGGAGCGATGATGGTCACGTTTCCGAGAGGACGGAGCGCCTCGGCGAGCACGCGGAGCCCCTCGGCGTGGATGCCGTCGTCGTTGGTGACGAGAATGTCCATGGCCTACCGGAAGAGGTGGCGAAGCACGAACCGGATGAAACGGATCGTGTCGCGAAAGGGACGGATGTGACTGCCGGGAGCATTGTAGAGCGTCGGGATCGGTGTCGCGCCGATGCGAAACCCGGCCCGCGCCGCGGAGACCAGAAACTCCGATTCGTAGTCGAAGCCGCGGCTTTCCGGACGGACGGCCCGGAGCACGCGCGCCTGGATGGCGCGATAGCCCGACTGCGAATCCTCGATCCGCTGCCCGGCCAGACGCGAGACCCACCAGGAAGTGACGTCGTTGGTCGCCTTCCGAATCCACGGCATTCCCGTCCGGTCGGCGTTCCGGCTTCCGACCACGACGTCGGCGCCCTCCAGCGCGGCCAGGAGCCGGGGGGCGAAGGCCGGGTCGTGCTGCCCGTCGGCGTCCAGCGCCACGACCGCGTCCGCACCCGCCTCGAGCGCGGCGTCGAATCCGGTCTGGAGCGCGGCGCCCTTCCCCCGATTCACCTCGTGGCGCACGACGCGCGCTCCCGCCTCCCGCGCCCGCTCGCTGGTCGCGTCACTGGAGCCGTCGTCCACCACGATCACGTCCACGCCGGGCGCCTCGGCGCGGATGCCGCGCACGACGTCCCCCACCGTGGAAGCCGCGTCCTTCGCCGGGATGACCGCCATCGCCTTCACGCTCCCGCCTCGCGTCCACCCTCGCCGAGCGGCGGCGCCGTCCACTCGTACCACTGGGCCGGATGCGCCAGCACGTGCTCGTCGAAGAAGCGCTGGAGCCGCGCGGCGGCCTGCGGGAGCGAGAGTCCACCCCGGAGCGGCGCGAGAGAGAACGGTTCCAGGAAGCGGACGTGGAGCGCTCCGTTCACGCCGCGCCACGAGACACCCGCAAGAACGCGCGCGCCGGCCCGGCTCGCCAGGAGGAGCGGGGCTCGATCGATCGGCACGAAGCCTTCGAGGCCCGACACGTGGCGGCGCGGACGGCAGCCGCGATCGGCGAGCGCGGCGAGCCATCCGCCCGCTCGAAGCCGCGCCAGCGCCGCGGACGCGGCCGAGCGCCCCCCATTCAGCGTGCGCACACCGGACGCGGCGCGGCGGGCGGCGAAGAAGCGCTCCACG
>JANOOP010000129.1:0-4570 GCA_031421415.1 Candidatus Eiseniibacteriota bacterium | reverse complement strand
GAGTGCGCAGCGCGTCGGGATCGGGGGGCGCCAGCGGACGGAGCGCGATCTGGCTCGCGTCGTTCAGCAGCCGTTTCACGTCCTCGTCGTCGAACCGCTCGCCCGCGATGTGGACCGAGACCCGCTCGCGCACCGTCGCATCGATCATTTCCAGCATCGTTTCGTGGAGGTCGCCTTCCTCGAGCGCCATGAGCCGCTGCCCGTAGATAATGGTCCGCTGGCGGTTCATCACGTCGTCGTACTCGAGGAGATGCTTTCGGATCTCGAAATTGTGCGCCTCGACGCGCCGCTGCGCCCGCTCGATGGCGCGCGTCACGAGCCCGTGCTCGATGACTTCCCCTTCCTGGACACCGAGCCGCTCCATGATGCCGGCGATCCGCTCCGACCCGAAAAGTCGCATGAGATCGTCCTCGAGCGAAAGGTAGAAGCGCGAGTGCCCGGGATCGCCCTGCCGCCCGGCACGCCCTCGTAGCTGCCGGTCGATGCGGCGGCTCTCGTGCCGCTCGGTACCGATGATGTGGAGCCCGCACGGGATCTCTTCCTTGCAGTGCGCCACGTGCTTCCAGACGCCGCTCTCCAGCTTGCTCTTCGGCCCGGCGAAGCAGACCCGATCGCAGCGGATCACGCCCGTCTCGAGCTTGATATCGGTCCCGCGCCCCGCCATGTTCGTGGCGATGGTGACGGCGCCGCGACGGCCCGCCGTGGAGATGATTTCCGCCTCCTGCTGGTGGTACTTGGCGTTCAGGACGTTGTGCGGGATGCCCTTCCGCTTCAGGAACCGGCTCAGCGTCTCGGAAGCCTCGACCGAGATCGTTCCGACCAGCACCGGCGCGCCCAGGACGTGGAGCTCGCCGATCTCCTCGACGACGGCGTTGAACTTCTCGCGCCGCGTCTTGAAGATCAGGTCGTTCGCGTCGTCGCGCCGGACCGGCTGGTTCGTCGGAATGACCACGACGTCGCGCTTGTAGGTGAACCAGAATTCGTTCGCCTCGGTCTCCGCGGTCCCCGTCATCCCGCCCAGCTTCTCGTAGAGGCGGACGTAGTTCTGGATCGTGATCGTGGCCAGGGTCTGCGTCTCCCCCTCGACCTTTACGTTCTCCTTCGCCTCGATCGCCTGGTGGAGCCCGTCGGAGTAGCGCCGGCCCGGCATCATGCGGCCGGTGAACTCGTCGACGATCAGGATCTTGCCGTCCTGGAGGACGTACTCCACGTCCTTCTCGTAGAGCGAGTAGGCCTTCAAGAGCTGGAGCACGTTGTGGACCCGCTCGCTCCGCTCTCCGTGGGCGTGGTCGAGGGCGCGCTTCCGCTGCACCTTCTCGGTCGGCAACAGCGTCTCATCCTCGTCGATGGCGCCCATCTCGACCGAGAGGTCAGGGATGAGGAAGAGGTTCGCGTCCCGCTCCGAGAGCAGATCGCGCCCTTTCTCCGAGAGATCGATCGAATGACTCCGCTCGTCGATGGAGTAGTAGAGATCGTCGTCCACCTCGCCGAGCCGCTTGTCGCGGATGAAGTCGAGCTCGACCTTCTGGATGAGCCGCTTCAGGCCCGGTTCCTCGGAGACGAGCTTCAGGAAGCGCTTGTTCTTCGGCGCGCCCCGCTTGACCTGTAAGAGCTTCAGGCCGACCTCGTATTCCTTCGAGGGGTCGCTTCGAAGCGCCTCCGCCTCGGCCAGGATCCCGTTCACGACCTGCGTCTGCCCGCGCGCCACGCGATCGACGTCGGGCTTCATCTCGTCGTACTTCTGGAGGCTGTGCTCCACCGGCCCCGAGATGATGAGCGGCGTGCGCGCCTCGTCGATGAGGACCGAATCGACCTCGTCCACGATCGCGAAGTGGTGTCCCCGCTGCACGCGGTGGTCTCGGTGCCGCGCCATGTTGTCGCGCAGGTAGTCGAAGCCGAACTCGTTGTTCGGCCCGTAGGTGATGTCGCAGCCGTAGGCGGCGCGGCGAGCGCTGAACTCCATCGCGTTCTGGATGCAACCGACCGTGAGGCCGTGGAATTCGAAGACTTTCCCCATCCACTCGCTGTCGCGGCGGGCGAGGTAATCGTTCACCGTGACGAGATGGACGCCCTTCCCGGTGAGCGCGTTCAAGTACATCGGAAGGGTCGCGACGAGGGTTTTCCCTTCGCCGGTCGCCATTTCGGTGATCTTCCCCTGATGAAGCGCGATGCCGCCGACCAACTGCGTGTCGAACGGAACCATCTCCCACGTGAGGGCGATTCCGACCACGTCCCAGCTCTTGCCGCAGAGGCGGCGGCAGGTGTCCTTCACGACGGCGTACGCCTCGATCAGGAGGTCGTCGAGGGCCTCCCCGTCGGCGAGCCGCTTCTTGAATTCGCCGGTCTTCGCGTGGATCTCGTCGTCGGAGAGGTCGCGGAGCCGCTCCACTTCGGCGTTGATCTCGCCGACCAGCGGCCAGAGACCGCGCACGTCGCGCTCGTGCTTGGTACCGAACAACTTGGTGATCAGGTTGAGAACCATGGTCTCCTGTTCGATGATGACGGCGGCGCCGGGCACACCGGACGAGCGGTCCGATCGACCGCCCCGAGTCCCGGCTCCACATAGAGCGAAACCCCAGGAGCGCGCCGCCGCCGGGGTTACCGAGTCCGAAAGATCGTTGTAAGTGTAATCAAATAAGTCGCTTACGAGCTTTCTCCGCGATCCTTGGCGCTGGCGGTACGTGCGGAAGTCTAGGAATCGGGTTGGATGCCTGTCAAGCGGGAAGCGAACTATCTTAGTAGAAGCTCCATGGCGAACCCCGCGGAGAGCGGAATTCGGAAGTTGTCGTCGAGGGGGATGGGCAGGAGCTCGAAGACGGTCGCGACGGCGGCCCCGACCAGCCCGACCGGAAAGGGGATCCCCGGCATGACCGCCGTCAGTGCGTAGCAGACCGCGAAGCAGGCAAGGCTCCCTTCGAGGCTCTTGTCGAAAATCCGGATCCGCCCCATCGACTTCCCCACGATCGCCGCCACCGTATCGCCCAGAATCAGGAACGAGAGCGCGAGGACGGCCACCGGCTTCGGGAAGAGATGGATCGACAGAAGGCAGGCGATGAGGAGGTAGGTGGAGCCGAGGAGCGTCGCCTCTTCGTGATTGCGGAGGAGTTCGCCGAAGAAATGCCGGAAGACATGCCGCGTCCGCGGATGGTTCAGCCGGAAGACCTCGATGGCCAGGGAGAGGATGACCGACGCCAGAAGCGCGCGCTCCCACCAGACGAACCAGGAAGGGGGGCTGGCGAAGTAACCGAGCGGGATGACGAGCGAGGCGAGATGGATCGCTTTTCGCTTCAGTTCGGCGGCGAGGAGCACGGTCGTTCGAATCCCCCCTGATTCAACGGCGAGCGAATCCGGGCCGGCTCACCGGCCGGTGGATCCATAGAGAGTCTCGTATCGGCGCCAGATGGAGTAGACCTGCTTCACGTAGTCGCGCGTCTCCCGGTACGGAATCCGCTCGACCCACTCGTCGTCGATCGAGGTTCCGGCGCCGCTCCAGCGCCGAACCGCCTCTTCGCCCGCATTGTACGACGCGAGGACCGCGCGCGCGTCGCCGAACTCCGCGAACAGGGCCCGAATGTACCGCGCCCCCAGCCGAACGTTGAGCCCCGCGTCGCGGAGCGAGTCCTCCGGGACCGCGCGCCCGGCCAGCTGCGAGGCGGTGGCCGGCATGAGCTGGAGGAGGCCGATGGCCCCCGCCTTCGACCGCGCCTGGCGGTCGTAGGCGCTCTCCTGGCGCATGATCGCCCAGAGGAGCGCCGCCGACACACTCTCGGCCTCGGCGGCCCGGAGCACCTCGCTCGGGTGGGCCGGGGGGTAGTCGAGTCGTCCCTCCGGGACCAGTCCGCGCTGCCCGACCCGAAAGACTCCCGATTCCTCTAGCGCGTTCGTGCAAGCGAGCGCCTGCTCGCCCTCACCCTCCCGCGCCACGCGTTTCAACCGTTCGATGGCGATCGCGTTCCATCCGAGCACCGCCAGGACTCGCTCCTCGACCGTCCCCGAGTCGAAGCCGTCGTTGCGGCCGGCGCGCACCACGCGAAGCGGCGCCTTCCCCGCGCCGGACGGCGCCTCGAACGCTCCCAGCGCCCGGAGTTCCTCGGCGGCGCGGATTCCCTCGTACGACGCGGGCGCCAGGCGCCAGGCGTTTCGGAACGAGGTGAGCGCCGCCGCGCTGTCCCCCGCCGCGAGCGCCAGCCTCGCGCGCCAGAAGACGCCGACCGGGTCTTCCCCCGGCGCCGTCGCGAGGAGGGCGCGGGCGGAATCGAGAGCGCCCGCACGTTTCCACGCGAGCGCCCCGTGGACGCGCGCGGCCGAGCGAAGGGAGCCGCTCCGGAGATAGCCGCCCGCCCACTGAAAGACCGGCCCCACCTCTTCCGCGCTCCGCTGATCCTCCCACTCTCGCGCCCGTTCCCAGGCAGCCTGCTCGCCCGTGGTCCCGGTCGAGTCGAGGTCCACCGCCGCGCGAAACGCGGAGTCCATCGCGGCGAAGACGCGCGCGCCGCGCGCCGCGCGGGCAAAGCCGAGTGTTGTCCTCGCCCGGTCGGTCGGTGCGAGTCCGGGGGCGGCGGCCAGCGTG
>JANOOP010000128.1:0-5329 GCA_031421415.1 Candidatus Eiseniibacteriota bacterium | reverse complement strand
GCTTGCGCGAAAGGAGTGAGAGGGGCCGGTCGAACGAGGCGGCTCGCCAGTCGGAGAGGAGGAAGACGACGGAACGGCGGCGGAGCACGCGGTGGAGAAAGCCGAGGGCGCCGGCGACGTCGGTCCCCTTCCCCTCCGGCTCGAACGCGAGCAGTTCGCGCGCGATCCGAAGCGCGCGGGAGCGGCTCTTGCCCGGAGGGAGGTAGAGTTCCACGCGCTCGGTGAAGAGGAGAAGCCCGACCCGATCGCGGTTCCGCGCCGCGGCCAGTGCCAGCAGCGCGCCCGCTTCCGCGGCGGCGTCACGCTTGGCGCGCGCGCGGCTCCCGAAGGCAAGCGATCCCGAGAGGTCGAGCGCGACGACGACCGTCAGTTCCCGCTCCTCCTCGAACCGCTTCACGAAGGGGCGGCCCGCGCGGGCCGTGACGTTCCAGTCGATGGAGCGAATGTCGTCGCCGGGGACGTACTCGCGCACCTCGGCGAATTCCAGTCCCTGTCCCCGGAACGCGCTTCGATAGGCGCCGGAGAAGACCTCCTCGACCGCCCGCCGGCTCCGGATCGTGAGCCGGCGAACCTGAGCGAGAAGTTCCGGCGTGATCACGGGACGGCGACGCGCGCGAGGATTCGGCGGGTGATCTCGTCGACGGGAACGCCCTCCGCTTCCGCCTCGTACGTGAGGAGGATGCGGTGGCGGAACACGTCGGGAGCGAGTTCCTTCACGTCGTCGGGCGTCACGTAGGCCCGGCCGTCGAGGAAGGCGTAGGCGCGGCAGCCGCGCGCGAGCGCGAGCGTGGCGCGCGGAGAGGCGCCGAACTGGATGAGGGGCCGGATGTCGAGGCCGAAGCGCTCCGGCTCTCGTGTGGCGTGGACCAGATCGACGATGTAGCGCCGGATCCGCCCGTCGAGATAGACGCCGTTCACGGTGCGCCGCGCGCTCTTGATGGCATCGGCGGTCACGACCGCCGTCGGCGGCGGCACCGGCTCTCCGCCCATCCGGTCGAGAATGGCGGCCTCCTCCTCGGGACTCGGGTAACCGACGCGTATCTTCAAGAGGAAGCGGTCCATCTGCGCCTCGGGAAGCGGATAGGTCCCCTCCTGCTCGATCGGATTCTGCGTGGCGAGCACCCAGAAGAGTCCGTCGAGCGGGTAGGTCGTCTCCCCGATCGTGACCTGTCGCTCCTGCATCGCCTCCAGGAGCGCGCTCTGCACCTTGGCGGGCGCGCGGTTGATCTCGTCGGCCAGGAGGATCTGCGTGAAGACGGGTCCGAACTTTGGCGAGAAGGTGCCGGCGCGCGGATCGAACACCAGTGTGCCGGTGAGATCGGCGGGAAGGAGATCGGGCGTGAACTGGATCCGGCGGAACTGCGCGTCGATCGCCTGGGCCACCGTCTTCACCGCGAGCGTCTTCGCCAGGCCCGGCACGCCCTCCAGGAGCAGGTGGCCATCGGCGAGGAGCCCGACCAGGATTCGCCGCACCATCGTCTCCTGCCCGACGATGACGCGTTCCACCGACTCGAGCAGTCGCGGAACGAAGGCGCTCTCGGCCCGGACCTGCGCGGTACGTTCTTCGAGGGAGATGTCGCTCATGGTGCGGTCGGCCGGATCGGGGCTACGCGGCCAGGCCGGTGTAAAGCGGCAGCGTCCGGCAGAGATCGCCGACGCGGCGCCCGATGGCGGCCAGCGCCGCGGCATCGCCCCGGGAGCGGAGCGCCTCGTCGATCCAGCCGGCGAGCATCTTCATCTCGGGGACGCCGAGCCCGCGAGTCGTGACGGCCGCCGTGCCAATCCGGATCCCGCTCGTGACGGCGGGGGGCCGGGGATCGTCCGGGACGGCGTTCTTGTTCACGGTGATCCCGGCCGCGTGAAGCGCGGTCTCCGCTTCGGCGCCGGAGAAGGTGGCCTTCTTGAAATCGACCAGGAGGAGATGGGTGTCGGTGCCCCCCGTTACGAGTTCGTATCCGCGGGCGGTCAGCTCGCTGGCGAGCGTGCGGGCGTTCTCCACGACACGCTCTGAGTAGGTCTTGAACTCGGCCGTCGCGGCCTCCTTGAAGCAGACCGCCTTGGCGGCGATGACGTGCATGAGTGGGCCGCCCTGCAGGCCCGGAAATACCGCCTTATCAATCGCTTTCGCGAATTCGCTCTTGCAGAGGATGAGACCGCTTCGAGGACCCCGCAGGGTCTTGTGGGTCGTGGACGTCACGACGTCCGCGTGCGGCACGGGGCTCGGATGAACCCCCGCCGCGACGAGCCCCGCGATGTGGGCCATGTCGACCACGAAGCGCGCCCCGACCTCGTCGGCGATTTCACGGAAGCGGGCGAAATCGATCGTGCGCGGATAGGCGCTCGCGCCTGCCACGATCACCTGTGGCTTGTGCTCGCGCGCCAGCGAGGCGACCTTGTCGTAGTCGAGGAGCCCGGTCTCGGGCGAAAGGCCGTACTGGACCGCCTTGAAGATGATCCCGGAAGCCGACACCTTGTGCCCGTGGGTCAGGTGTCCCCCGTGCGCGAGGGCCATGCCGAGGAGGGTGGAGCCGGGAGGCATGAGCGCGAGGTAGGCGGCGAGATTGGCCTGCGCCCCGGCGTGCGGCTGCACGTTCGCGTGCTCGGCGCCGAAGAGCGTCTTCGCCCGCTCGATGGCGAGCGACTCGGCCACGTCGACGTACTCGCAGCCGCCGTAGTAGCGCTTCCCCGGATAGCCCTCGGCGTACTTGTTGGTGAGCGGCGATCCCATCGCTTCCAGAATCGCCTCGCTCACGAAGTTCTCGGACGCGATCAGCTCCAGCGTGCCGCGCTGGCGTTCCACTTCGTGCCGGATGGCGGTCGCGATCTCAGGATCGACGGTCGCGAGCGGCGCTTCACGAAGCGTCGTGGCCGCGATTCCGGCGCTGCCCGTGGGAGTCGGCGTCACGCGTCGCGGCTCAGCGGGCCTTCTTCGCCGCGCGCTGCACCTTGCCGGCCGCGGCGATCGGGAAGAGCCAGCCATGACGGTCGCGCGCGCGCCCCTCGATGATGTCGAAGAACGCCGCCTGAAGTCTCTTCGTGATCGGTCCGACGCGGCCGTCTCCGACCTGGATCCGGTCGATGGTCGTGATCGGCGTGATCTCCGCGGCGGTCCCCGTGAAGAAGACCTCGTCGGCGATCGTGAGCATCTCGCGCGGGAGCTGCTCCTCCCGGACCTCGAGCCCCATCTCCCGGGCCAGGATCATGACGCAGTCGCGCGTCACGCCCGGGAGAATGGCGTTCGCCTGCGTCGGCGTGTAGACCGTGTCGCCACGCACGAGGAAGAGATTCTCTCCGCTCCCCTCGGCCAGGAATCCGAAGGAGTCGAGGGCGATTCCCTCCTCGTAGCCGTCGGCGATCGCCTCGAGCTTGATCAGCTGGGAGTTCATGTAGTTCGCGCCGGTCTTCGCCATGAACGGGGACGTGTCGGGAGCGGCGCGCCGCCAGGAGGAGACACGGACCGCGATCCCCTTGTCGAGGGCGTCCTTGCCGAGATACTTCCCCCAGTTGAGCGTTGCCATGGCGACGTCGACCGGCACGCCGGTCGGATTCACGCCCAGCGTGCGATAGCCGCGATAGACGACGGGGCGGAGGTAGCACGCCTTCCCGCCGTTCTCCCGGACCGTCGCCTTGCCGGCTTCCATCAACTCGTCAAAGCCGTAGGTCGGGACCATGCGCGTGATCTTGCACGAATCGAGAAGTCGCTGCATGTGGCGGTCGAGCCGGAAAATCGACGTGCCGCGCGGCGTGTCGTACGCGCGGATTCCCTCGAACACGCTCGAGCCGTAGTGGACGACGTGCGACAGAATGTGGATTTTTGCGTCCTCGAACGCGATGAATTTGCCGTTCATCCAGATGACCGGCTGGGCTTCCCGGGCCATGGGCTCCTCCTGTGGCCGGCGGCGGCCTCGCGTGGCCGTGCCGGTGCTACCGAACGCCTTCCCGCCGCTCGATCTCCCCTCGAATGAGAGGAACCCACCGCAGCAGGTGGCTCCGAATCAGGTGAAAAGTGTCGGCGTACTCCTCCGCGGTCCCCCCCAGGGGATCGCGAACGCCCGCCTCCGCGGCGCCGCCCTCGGCGCCTTGTTCGGTGACGAGGTGAATCCGATCGCGCGCA
Source organism: Candidatus Eiseniibacteriota bacterium (assembly GCA_031421415.1). Lineage (GTDB taxonomy): Bacteria > Eisenbacteria > RBG-16-71-46 > SZUA-252 > SZUA-252 > SZUA-252. The sequence goes on along the minus strand of JANOOP010000128.1, from coordinate 1,215 downwards.
TCGGGCGCGAGGCTTCGCGCCCATTCCGCGTGACGCGGCTCCATCGCGAGAACCAAGTCGGCCTCGCGAACGAGCCGCGGCGTCAGCGCCCTGGCGCGGTGCCCTTCCAGATGGAGACCGTGGGCCGCCACCGTCGCGATCGCCAGCGGCGTCGCGGGAGCGCCGTCACCGGCTCCCGTCCCGGCCGATTCCACCACCACCTGCACCGCCAGTTCTGGCGGCAGCAAGGCCCGGAGGGCCGCTTCGGCCATCGGGCTCCGGCAGGTGTTTCCGGTGCAGACCAGCAGGACGCGAATCATGAACCTCGCAGGGCCGGAAGGGACCGTAACGGGTCGAGTCTAGGGGCGCCATCGGGGAGCGTCAAGGGGCCTCCCCCTCCACCTTGAGTGCACCGGAACGCAGCACCCTCACGGTACTTCCGTCGACCTGGACGAGGGTAGAGGGGAGCCCCGAGAGGGTCCCGCCGTCGACCGCGAGGGCGACTCCCGCGAGAGCGCACTCGTCCAGGCGCGCGGGGGGCGCTTCCCCGGGCCGATTGGCCGAGGTCGAGACGAGCGGCGCGCCTGCCGCGGCCAGGAGCGCGCGGAGAAACTCGCTCCCGGGACAGCGGACCGCCACGGTTCGATCCTCCGCCTGAAGTTCGGGCGGGAGGCCCGGTGGCGCGGGAACGACCAGCGTGAGAGGGCCGGGCCAGTGCGCCGCGGCGAGCGCGGCGGCTCGTCGCTCGAGCGGCGGGCCCCATGCGGCGGGCAACCGCGGCTCGGCCAGCAGGAGAATCCAGCCGCGACCGCCGGCGCGCGGTTTGATCGACTGGAGCCGCTCGAGCGCGCGCGGAAGATCGGCGCGGACGTGATAACCGTAGAGACCCTCGGCGGGGAGTACCGCGATCTCTCCGCGCGCGAGAACGGCGGCGGCTTCCGCCACCGCGGCGCTCCACGATTCCGGCCGACCCCGGTCGATCGTCAGCGTCCGGGGCGACGGCGATCGGGCCACGGCGCTAGATCTTCTCGCCGCGGGCCAGCCGCTCTTTCAGATCCTCCAGCTTCAACTGGAGGGTGGGGTCCGCGAGCGCAAGGATCTGAACCGCAAGAATGGCCGCGTTCTTCGCGCCGGGAACCCCGATCGCCACCGTCGCGACCGGAACGCCCGGTGGCATCTGCACGGTGGAGTAGAGCGAGTCGGCGCCCGCGAGCGCGGTTCCCAGGAGCGGGACGC